>NZ_CP015510.2:300271-600542 GCF_001931755.2 Wolbachia endosymbiont of Folsomia candida | reverse complement strand
TTAAACTAAAATCTATATACTGATTGATAAGACACATAAATAATATGATGCAATCCAGTATTAGGCAGTTATTCTATTATATCAAACCGAATCTATCTTATTTCATCATAGCGTTTATTGCAGTTTTATTTTCCGCATTAACGATTCTTCTGTTTGGCAGAGGCTTGAGCAACATAATTGATTTTGGTACAGAGCACCATTTTACCAACGAATTATTACTTATAGTTTTAGCAATTTCTCTCAGTGCATTTGCTCGGTTATATTTCATCGGAGTTGGTAGCGAAAAAGTTATATCTAGAATCAGGTATGATTTGTACAGCAGTATTACTGATTTACAACCAAGCTTCTTTGAGGACACTGGTGTACAAGATGTCATTTCAGCGTTAATTACTGATACATCTGTACTACAATCAATAATAAACAGCAGCTTACTAACAATATTGCGAAATTTTGTAATATTAATCGGTAGCGTTGTAATGTTATTATATACCAATATAGAGCTAACAGCATATGCAATTTCAATAATACCTATCTTGTTAATTATTATGACCTCACTCGGAAAAAAAGTGCGTAGCTGTGCTCGTTTTTCTCAGGATAAATTAAGTGAGCTTGCGTCACTTAGTGAGGAAAATTTCAGATCTATAGTCACTATAAAATCCTTTGTACTCGAAGAAAACGAAAAAATACGCTTTAAGGAATATTTAAGTTCAGTGTCAAAATCATACATAAAATTAGTGCTCTTGCGCGCTATTTTAGTGACTATTATTATTACATGCGTAGTCGGCTCATTGGTTGTTTTACTCTTTTTTGGAGTTAAAGAAGTCTTAAGTAGTAATATAACTATTGGAGAGCTATCTTCATTTGTGTTTTATTCAGCACTTGCTGCAGGAGCTATAAATAATTTAAGCGATAATATCAGTGACTTACAGCGAGGGCTTGGAATAGTAGAGCGTTTATTTGAATTTAAAAATATGAAAAGCTCTATAGTAGACTCAAGTGACCCTATAAAAATTTGTAATATTCAAAAAGAGATTTCATTTAATAACGTAACATTTTTCTATGAGTCTCAGCCTGATAAGCCAGCATTAAATAACGTATCATTTTCTATAGATGCGGGACAATCAGTGTCAATTATTGGACCATCAGGTAGTGGTAAAAGCACTATTTTAAAACTTCTATTTCGGTTCCATGACCCAAGTGAAGGTAGCGTTACTATTGATGGACACAACATTAAATCAATTGCACTCAGTGACCTCAGATCACTGTTTGGCCTGGTACCACAAGATCACACAATATTTTCATGCTCAATAATGGAAAATATATTATACGGAAAACCTGATGCTGAATATGAAGAAGTAAAACAGGCGGCGATTAGTGCCTACGCTATGGAGTTTATTGATAAATTACCTGATAAATTCGGTACATTTGTAGGAAAAAGAGGATTAAAACTTTCTGAGGGACAAAAACAACGTATTATCATAGCAAGAGCAATACTTAAAAATCCACAAGTCTTAATATTAGATGAGGCAACTTCTGCTCTTGATTATGAAAGCGAGAGTCTCGTTCAAAAAGCATTAGGAAAATTAATGCAAAATAGAACGACAATTGTAATTACACATAGACTATCTACAGCACTTAAAACTGACAAAATTATAGTAATAAATCATGGAAAAGTAGAAGAAATAGGAAGTCATGATACTCTAATCAAAAAAGATGGACTGTATGCAAGACTAGCGAAGGTACAGCACACATATTCTGGAAAATAAATTTTGAAAAATAGGTACGCTGAACATAATAGACCATCTTATAGATAGTTTAATGCCATTAAATTTATGACAGCAAAAAAACATTTCTGCATTTCTCAAGTATAGTGCTATCATATTTAATGAAGTGTTTTAAATTAAGGGATTAATGCTAATTAACAACGTTAGTTATTTTTATAACAATCAAGACGATTTTACTTTAAGTAATATAAACATAAAAGTAAAGAAAGGGAATATTGCTTGTCTATTGGGGCATTCTGGCTGTGGGAAGTCAACAATTTTGAAATTAATTGCAGGAATAGAGAACCCAAAATCTGGAACAATTCTTATAAATGATAGGTTAGTTGCAAGTAATAAAACATTAACTGCCATAGAAGATAGAAATGTCGGGTTGGTTTTTCAACATTCTGCATTGTTTCCTCACAAAACAGTGTTGGAGAATATAGCTTTTGCTATCAAAAATTCTTCTAAGATAGGAAAACGTCACATTGCGCTGGGAATTCTGAAGCTATTTGATATAGAAAAATATGAGAATATGTACCCAAATGTCTTGTCTGGTGGGCAGCAACAACTAGTTGCGATAGCAAGAGCAATGGCACAAAATCCTGATGTTATGTTACTTGACGAACCATTTTCTAATTTAGATATGCTTTTAAAGCGTAGAGTAAGGCAACATATATTGTCGCTTTTTAAAAGAAAAAATATCCCCGTTCTTATGGTAACTCATGATCCGCAAGAAGCATTGGAAGTTGCAGATTTTATTTATGTGATGAAAAATGGTAAGATTATTCAATCAGGAGTTTCTAGCGATATATATCATCAACCCAAAGATGACACGCTAGCAAAGTTTTTTAGCGAACTTTCTTCTACTTTGCAGCTAAGAGAATTTCATCTGAGTGATACACTTGCTGCAAGGAAATAATCAAATTCCTTTTATATTATCCGCAAATTATAACAAAAGCAGTAGCATAGTCCTTATCATCACTGAGAGAAAGGTGGATTGTAGAACTATTATGTATAAAATCTTTGCTGATCTTAATAGACTTCTTTTTAAACTCTACTTCCACGGGCAACTGCGTTGTCGCTTCGGTACTCAAATCCTCATGTATGTCTAATACACTCCGGTTTTCCGTTCCGTGTGCTTCTAGCATTTGTTCCCCAGAAGCAAGTTTCGTCGAAAGAAGTCTAATATACGGCTTACCTCTTATATCGCTGTATATTTCTATATCTTTCATTATAATGCCGTTGCTGAATCCAGTACCAAGCGCTTTAACAAAAGCCTCTTTTGCTGCAAAACGCTTGGCAAAATATTTTGCCCGCATTTCTTGACTATTATACTTTTCACTTATTTCTATTTCTTGTTTAGTATATATTCTGCCCAAAAATTTTTCTCCGTATTTTTGCAATATCTTCGATATCCTTGGTATATACACTATATCAGTACCGATGCCATGTATCATCTTGTGTTAAAGCGGTTTATTACTTCTTCCATCTTCATGTCTTTTACCTCACCTGTTGCTCTGTTTTTCACTTCAACAAGATTCTCGCTTACTGCCTTCTTTCCAACAATTATTTGCCAAGGCAGGCCTATTAGATCCATTCTAGCAAATTTTATTCCCGCACTTTCTTCTGAGTCATCATAAAGAATTTTATTGCTATTAAAAGATTCATATACCTTATTTGCAATTTTTGTACATTCCTCTACTTTTGGTTGTAAGTTAATTAGCCCGATTTTAAAAGGAGCTACTGCTTCTGGCCAGATAATACCTTTATCGTCATGAAAAGCTTCTATTATTGCACCAACAAGTCTTGAAACTCCAATACCATATGAACCCATGTGAATATTGACACTTTTTCCATCTTTTGAAGTAACACTTGCCTTCATAGGCTTTGAATATTTATCACCAAAGTAAAAAATATGCCCTATTTCGATACCTTTACTAATTTTTAGTTGTTCCTTTGGTACATTACAAGTTTCTGGATCGTGCATGTCATCTGCAACTGCATATATGTTTTTCAAACTTTCGATATCTTCACTTTCCATCAGCTCAGAAAATTTATTATCATAGTACAAAGTACTTTCACCGGTATTTGCCAGTATATGAAATTCGTGACTTAAGTTTCCTCCGATTGGCCCAGTGTCTGCTCTCACTCCAATTGGAGTAAGCCCCATACGCTTGAAAATTTTGATGTAAGTCTTATACATCAAATTGTATGAGTTTATTGCACTTTCGTAATCCACATCGAAACTATATGCATCTTTCATCAGGAATTCTCTACCTCTCATGACACCATAACGTGGTCTTACTTCATCACGAAATTTCCACTGAATTTGATATAAACAAAGCGGTAAGCTCTTATAACTTTTTACTATGCCTCTAATCAAGTCAGTGACTACCTCTTCATGAGTTGGGCCAAAAAGCATATCGCTCTGGTGTCTATCTTTTATACGCAGCATTTCTTTGCCGTAATCATCATAACGGCCTGACTCCTGCCAAAGACTTGCAGGTTGTATACAAGGCATTAATACCTCAACGCTACCTGATTTATTCATTTCATCCCTGATAATATCTTCAATGTTTTTAAGCACTTGCATACCAAGTGGCAACCAAGAGTAAATACCAGACGCTGTTTGTTTTATTAAACCTGCACGGAGAGAATATTGATGAGAAATAATTTCAGCACCAACTGGAATTTCCTTTAAAGTTGGCAAGTAATATTGTGATAGGCGCATTATAATAATTCCAATTCATATCAAAAACTCTAATGCAAATTGTTTTCTAGGTAAACTTATTTTAAAGATAAGGGAAGTGCCACGCACTTCCCTTGATATTATACTTTACGGCTTTTTTCTACCACAGGTGGTCTGTTTGTAATAGAATTTCGCCATTCTCCTTTGCGCGCTTTTGGGCCAAATATACTAGCACGAGCATTAATAGAAAAACTAGATGGTTCAACACCATCAACTTCTGTTGCAGGAGGAAACTTAGACTCTGCCTGTACCGTCTGGTTAGCTCCAGCTCCAGTTTTAGTTGGTTTTAAATGAGGAGGCTTTGGTGGCACCGGAGGCCTTTTATGTGAATTTGTCCCATTGCTTGGTGCAGGTGCAGGCACAACTCCAGGTCCAGATGGCGCTTCAGGTGCAGGTGCAGGTGGAACCTGAGGTTTTTTATGTTGCTCACGCTTTTTTGTTAGCACCTTTTGCCTAGGTTGCACAGATGTTGTTTGATCTCCATCATCACTCCAATTGTGTTCGCTATCGGAACCAGAATGTTCTGATTCATTGTCAGAAGCATGCCAAGCATCAAGTGTTGCTCTTAAAGTTTTAGCTAGAGGATCATCATTATCCTTTTTCTCCTGATTCTCAGGAACTTTGTTCAATGTCATTCCTTTTCTTATTTGCTTCATCATATTATCATGATTACTCTCGCCATCAGGTTTCTTCACACCAGCACCTTCACCTAGCGGAGGAGGAGGAGGAGGCGGCGGCGGCGGTGGTGACCCACCACTTGGAAGTGTAGGAGCAGGTGGACTTGTCCCATTGCTTGGTGCAGGTACAACGGTAGGTGCTGGTACAGGTGATGGACCAGTGTTAGATGCATGTACCTGTCGATTCACATTATTGCTAGAGCTATCAGTACTGCCTGATAGGGAATGTGTGTCATCTTCATCTTCGCTATCAGAATCTTGTGTTGCTCGGAATCGTGCTCTCAAAACTGCAGTAGTAATAGGGTTCGAAGCCAGAGCTACCAACCTGGTAGTCTCAGCTATCTTCTTCCTGCTCTCTTGTTTATCAATCCTTGCAGCAAGCTCTTCTGGCGTTTCCTGATTGGCTTCACCATCACTATTTTGTTGCCCATTGCCCTCCGAATTATTATCTGCTTGTAGTGCAGTACTTTTTTTAGTAACTACGTTTTTTCGAGCTTGTAAGTTTTTTGCCAATTCTTTCATCAAATCGGCTTGCCCACCAGAACCAGGTTTCTTTGGCTCTTCTTCTCTCTCAGAAGCTTTTCTCAATGTAGCACCTTTTCTTATTTGGCCAAGTAAGCCAGCACGTACATCAAGTACCACCGCATCTGGTGGTGGAGGAGGTGGTGGTGGCGTACCTGTACCTTTTGCCATTGGTAGCAAAGGAGGAGGCGGTGGCGGTAATGGTGGCAGCCCACCACTTGGAAGTGTAGGAGCTGGAGGTGGTGATAATTGAGGGATTGCTGTACCAAATGTTACCGGAATAGACACAGGTTCTTTTTCTTCCCCATCAACCTCATCATGCCCCACATTATCACTATTATACCCAAACTCTTGCGTTGGCTCTTGAAGTGCAGTATTTTCTTTTAGTTGCTGAGTAGGTTTAGCAAGTTGTTTTCCTCTAGGGTTAACTTTTTTCTCACTACTAACTGCTGACTTAACAAGATATGTTATTGAAATCAACCCAACAACTACAGAAGCAGTAAAAGCTGCAAAAGGAAGAGCAACTCCTCCTATCGAAACAGCACCAGAAATCAATGAAGCAACAGCAGGGGAGTATAGACCAATTACAAAAGATGCACAAGGCAACAAAATTGCAGCTGAATATTTTAATACCTTATCTCCAATTGTCACAGTTTTTTCTATGGTTTGTGTTGCAATATTTCCGGTTGTCACAGTTTTTATGGTTTGTGTTTCGATCTCTCTTGTTGCAGGTTGCTTCTTTATAATAGGATTTAGTGGAGTTGATTGCTCTTTTGATTCTTCATCATCACTCGTACCATTCTTGTTAACCCGTCTCAATTTAATTCCTTCTTGTATTGCTACAAGTAGAGCACCCCTGCCACCACCTTCAGCATTCGCTTCAGGTTTAGCAAAAGGTCTAGGACTCCATTTGCTTTTCGGTTTAATCACAGGAGGAGTATTCGAAAGAGTTGATTGCTCTTTTGATTCTTCATCACTAGGTTGCTCATTACTATTTTCTGCTCCTTTACATCGCTTTGCAATTGCTTTTTGCAACTCAGCCATCATATCACCACTTACTTGAGGTTTAGCGGAAGAACTAGGACTTCCATTACTTGTTCCTATAACAGAAGCACTTTTTGTTTTGTTAGCAGTGCTTAGAGGAGGTGGTGGCACAGTACCAGGTGGCGTGATATTACCAGAAGCCATATGATTATGTGAACTCCAACCTGGAGGAGGCGGTGGTGGTGGAGGTGGTGGCCCAGAACTTGTTGCAGGAGGTGGTGTTACAGTTTTAGCAGCATCTCCAACAGGAGGTTGTAGTGGTATTTCATGATCAACATTAGGAGGACACATTTTTCTTACCTTTATAATTAATATTATATTAATAATAATTAAATTAGTAACTTTTGTCAACTGCAATAAGTTAACAGTTAGAACGATCAATAGGTTTCTCTGACATTTTTATCATAATATCTTGTGATTTACACTAAATATATCAAGAAAATTATACTATAAATTACATTATTGAGGGAGCTTATAATAAATATTCTCCTCTGATGTTTAATGAATTTCAATAAATTATCTTTTTAATTCTAGAATAAGTATCTGCCCTATTAATATGTTTAGTTCAAAATCCAAAAGTAAGTTCATGCTTTCGATTGGAGAAGAAGGCATAATATTACTATATTTTAAAAATAGCACTTTAAATAAAAGATATTTTATTAAAAATAGAAGTGATAAAGCAGTTTCTGATTTAAAGTCGTGTCTTTTATCTGATAAAAAAGCACCGTTATATCTGGTTCTGAATCATATAGATCAAAATTACTCATTACAGTATATTCCAGGAGTAAATAGAATTAGTGCATATCTATCAGCAAAAACAAAAATGGAGCATTTCTCTCGTAATAATGATATAAATTCAGTCTTGCTAATTAGCAAGCCAAATAAGTTTAATCAGAACTGGTGTTATCTTTTTGTCTCATCAAAAGCAAATCATTTAGTGGAATATTGGTTAAATATGTTTGTAGAGATAGGTTCTAACTTTAAAGGAATATTGATGTTTCCCATGGAAATGAATAACGTGGCAAAAAAGATTTTATATAAAGATCCCGATAATTGGAAAATCATAGTTGCTGCAACCAAAACAG
This sequence comes from Wolbachia endosymbiont of Folsomia candida, assembly GCF_001931755.2. Classification (NCBI taxonomy): domain Bacteria; kingdom Pseudomonadati; phylum Pseudomonadota; class Alphaproteobacteria; order Rickettsiales; family Anaplasmataceae; genus Wolbachia; species Wolbachia endosymbiont of Folsomia candida. The sequence continues at coordinate 592,699 of NZ_CP015510.2, read as the reverse complement.
GGGGTTATAGGCAAGTGATCCTTAAAGATGATAAAATGGTATTTACACGTTTAATATCGTTTACTAATGATAATCTACCAGGAATCATTGCAGGCGGAATATATCAGGAGGTACAAAATACCATTCAATCACTAACCAAGTTTGGTTTTAAAAAAAACGACTTTATCGATCTTTGTATGATAGTGCCTGAAGATATTAAAGCTAGTTTATCAGTAATAAATTTTTCAGAAAACAATGTGAGCATACTAACTCCATATGAATTAGGCAAATTATTAGGATCAGAATTAGCTATAAGTGAAAAAGATAACTTCTGTGACACCATAGTTTTATTACATAGTTTTACAAACAAGCCCGCAGCTATCTTCAATACAAAAGAGACTAAAGAATTTTTCCTGCTCAATTCCTTTTATTTACACTCCCATCGTATTTTTTTGTGTTTTATTTTTGTTTTATTTGTAGTTAATGTATTCTCCTTACTAAATTTATATTCAGATTTAAATGTTGCTGACGATTTATCAGCAAAGGAGAAAACCTTAAATGGTCAATTAATGCGGCTTAGCCAAAATTATAATATAAAAAAAATAGATGAGATATACGATTTTATAAGCATCAACAACATTTTATCGAAAATAGAATACTCGCCTCTTACACAAGTTCAATATGTAGAAAAATTAAAAGTGTCAAGTGTAGATCTTCAATCCTTTGAGTGGCACTGCAATGAAGCAAAAAATTCTATTACTACAACTTTAAGATTTAGCTTTCAACCTGATCAAAACGTTTCTTGTAAATATGATGAGTTGCAAAAAAAATTAAATAACAATTTTCGTGCTAAGGATATTAATATTTCTAGCTTACCTGCTTCTGAAGAGCAGAATATATTTATTGATGTTGAAATAGGAGAGGCAATGTAAATTGATGACTATTTTGCAACTGAAAAGAAAAACTACAATTCAACTTATATTGTATCTATTACTCTCTGCTCTATTAGTGGCATCATTAGCATATGTTATTATTTATGATAGAGAGGTTTATAATAAAAATCATGGTAATATCGATAAAATACGCTCTATTAACTTACAAATTACTGAAATTCGAAAAAAGGAACTTATCTTAAATAGAAACCTGGACTTATGGAAGAAAATTTCTTCTTCGAATTTACACAGCAGTAGATATGTTGCTAACTTAAACTTTGAGCTTAGTAGACTATATAAAAAATATTATATACTAGAACCTGAAATATCAATCTCTATACCTAAAGAAATTGATATTCATCATAAAAGCAAACGTGCAAAAGTAATAAAAAGCGAAGTGACTCTAAATTTAAGCTCAATCAGCGATAAACATATTTTTTTATTTTTACAATCTGTACCAAGTCTGCCTGGTTATGTTATGATTAAGTCTCTTACTTTAAATAAGGAAAGGAATATTGATGCTACAACTATGAATCAGATTTTAAATGGTAATATGATAGAGATCGTAAGAGCTAACATAGTTTTTGACTGGTATACTATATTAAGCAGATAAGATGAGGATAAAGCTGCTTTTTATTTTTATGCTATTATTTTTGAGTTTTAATGCAAATTGCGGTTGTGAAGGTGTTATAGAAAGCATAGGAATTTGCAAAGAATATTCTTGCAGGCAATATGCTGGTAATGAAAGTTTTATTGAACACAAAATATTAGGATTAAATAGTGAAAACTTATGTGTATATATAGAAAAACGAGGCAATGATGAAATGGTTTGTCATCACTCAGAGTATGGAATGATGATAGAAAAAAAATATTTTGAAAGTATTTTGCAGGAAGAAATCGGTGATCTTACTGACATAACAAACCTGCGTGCAAAAGAGTGTTTTTTTATTACCAATAACAAACAAATTCATACAGATCGTGATGACATAATAAAGGAAGCAGTGGAGAATGATTCTGATGTTCTATCAAAATACCATGATATAAAAAGCATTTTTTTTGATGAAGAACCAGTGAATAGGATGATTGATGAAATGGAAAAGTTTAGCTTGCAATCTTCAAGGACTATAGAAGAAGAAATAACAGATGAGTTCGGTTGTAATGTAGTGAGTTTGGACTCAATTTTATATCTTTCTCCAGATACATGGAAAATATGGGTAAATGGAAAGTTGTTTATAAACACTAAAGATCTCAAGGTGCACTCAGTAACTGAAAATCACGTGACCTTTATATGGGATATAGATAAACAAGCAATAAAAAAACAAGGGAGCGACTCACAAAATGTGTATTTTGGTCATGGCAATGTCATGTTTACACTTTATCCAAAGCAAAAATTTGATTTGGAGAGTTTATCTATCACATGAAGTATGGTTACTAGGATTAGGTTTACCTGGACCAAATTTTATTTTGTATGTTAATTTTATAATTCCATAACACTCTGAAACCGTGCAACTACACAAAAATTAGTTGACTATAATTCACTGATAATTGTATATTATTAACATGTTTAATGCCGGCTTAGCTCAATTGGTAGAGCAACTGACTTGTAATCAGTAGGTTGTCAGTTCAAGTCCGACAGCCGGCACTCTCAATCTATATAAGTAAAGTTGATGTCCTTTTTAATAGTAGCAAATTGGAAGATGAATGGAACACGTTCTTCGTTTATTGACTTTATGGATAAGCTAAACAGCAAGAACAATGAAATTACTTCTAAGCTAGTGATCTGCCCACCTTTTACATCATTTCCTGGCAATATAGAACTGCGTAACAACATTAATATAGGGGCACAGAATTGCCATAATAAAAAATCTGGTTCTTATACAGGTGAAATCAGTGCAGCTATGCTAAAAGAATTAGGATGTACTTACATAATACTCGGGCATTCTGAAAGAATAAATGAAACAGATAATGAAATAAAACTTAAGGCAGAAGCAGCAATAGAGTCTGGTTTACATCCAATTATTTGTATAGGTGAAAACCTAGAAGATTATAAGAATGAAAAAACAAAGGAAGTAATAGAACGTCAATGTAAAAATCGTTTACCAACACATGGTGAATACACCATAGCGTATGAGCCAATATGGGCAATAGGCACAGGTAATATACCAAGTAATGATGCAATTGCTGAGGTAATAAAATTTTGTGCTAGTAAACAACGCATTATATATGGTGGCTCAGTAAATTTAGAAAACATAGAGAATTTGTTAAATATCTCAAATTTATCCGGAGTTTTAATCGGTAGTGCAAGTTTGGACTTTGATCATTTTTATGGAATTGTACAAAAGGTTGAGAAGAGAAAGTATAACATATAGTAAGTGACATAATTTTTGGGCTACTAGCTACTTGAAATGTGCCGGGCAGTCTCTGTAGATGTTTTCATAACCTTTGCTTCTATAAAAAACCTTTACTTAACATATAATGTATTATTAAAATGGTATATTATATTTTAGAGGGTTATTAAGGAATGTTTGCAAGCAAATTACGCTCTGCTGCTCAGGGTGGGCAAATAAGAGTTATCAAACAACTTCTGTTAAAAAAAGGGGATAGTGTCAACATTTATATCGAGGGTAGTCCTCTATTAAGTTGGGCTGCTTCCAGTGGTAAAAAAGAGGCTGTAAAGTTATTAATAGAAAAAGGAGCTGATGTTAATCTTATAGATGAGAACGGATGTACCGCACTACATGAAGCTGCTATTAATGGTCATGTAGAGGTTGTAAATTTCCTAGCAGATAAGATTAATGTTAACACCAAAAACAAGGATGGCTTTGCTCCGTTACATATGGCAGCTCAAAGCGGTAAGCAAGAAGTTGTTGAAGCATTATTGAATAAAGGAGCTGAAATTAATCTGGCTGGAACAGGTGGCCATACACCGCTATATGTTGCTTCTCAAAATGGCAGTGAAGAGATTGTAAAATTACTGATAAGAAAAGGTGCAGATGTTGATGCTAAAACTCATGATGGTTTTAATCCACTGCTTATAGCATCTAAGAATGGTCATATAGGAGCTGTAAGGTCGCTGGTAAATTATGGAAAAGCCAATATTAATGTTGATTGTCCTTATGGCTCTCCTGTATCTATTGCTATTAAGCACGACAATGCGAAAGTTGTTGATTTTTTGTTAGATAATGGAGCTGGTGTTAAGTGTGAAGGCACTTCATGTATTATAAGCTATAAAGATAAAAATGGTAAAAGATATCTACGAACACTTGAAGACAGAGTAATTCAAGGACCTTGCGGCATAGCAGTTAATCCAGACGAGAATTTGACCCATGCTCTTGCAAACATGAACATGCATCCCATGAATGAAGCGCAAGAAGTGCCAGAACAGCAACCATCAACATCTTATTCGGTTAATTCAGTAGATCAAGTGGATAGTAAAAGCCTATTTAAAAATTAAAGAATATCTTTCTCTTTTGCATTCAAGGAATTTCTATAATGAGAGATTCCTTCACCTTCCTTTTTATCCGGTAAAAACCCACCAACTTGTGCATCCCATAATGTTTTATACATTCCATTTTTATCAAGAAGTTTTTGATGCGTGCCATCCTCCACAATTTTACCTTGATCAAACACTAAAATGCGGTCCATGTGTAAAAGTGTAGATAGGCGATGGGCAATTACTATTGTAGTTTTGTTTTGCATCAATTCCCATAAAGATTCCTGAATATTACTCTCTGTTATAGAATCAAGTTGTGATGTTGCTTCATCCAGAATCAAAATAGGTGCATTTTTTAAAATAGCTCTTGCAATTGCTATACGTTGGCGTTGTCCACCTGAAAGTTTCACGCCACGTTCACCAACAAGTGAATCATAGCCTTGTGGTAATTTTGAAATAAACTCATGAGCATGTGCGCGTTTAGCAGCCTCTATCACTTCATCATCGCTTGCATCTATTTTTCCATAGCGAATATTTTCGATCAGAGTCCTGTGAAAGAGTGATGGATCTTGTGGAATCATACCAATATTTTCACGCAAGTGATCTTGTTTTACATCGCGAATATCCTGATTATCAATTAAAATTCTTCCAGATGTCACATCATAAAGCCGAAGAATCAAATTAACAAATGTTGACTTGCCACCACCTGAATAACCAACAAGTCCAACCTTTTGACCAGGTTTAATTGTTACGGTTTTGTTTTGAAATATAGATTCAGTACCTTTGTATTGAAAATGAACTTTATCAAATTTGATTTCACCTTTTTGCACGATCAAAGGTTGAGCACCCAATTTATCTTGGATTTCAGGAATTACCAAAATTGCTTGTAAACCTTCAGTAATTTTTCCCCACAATCTGATAAATCTTGCAAGATTTTGTGTTAAATACCAAAGAACGCCGACTATGGTAGTGTTAATTCCCATTACAAGAGCAAAATCTCCTACAGTTATGGTGCCCTGCTGTCTACCTTTGATTAAAAAGTACAAATTAAACCCTTGGACAATTACGTATGAGAATCCATAAATACAAAAGATCACAAAATAAACCCAACCGATCTTCTGCTCTAATAAAGTGGCTTCTTTGCAAGTGGTGCTCAGAGATAACCTTTCAGTGTTATTCCTTGCAAATAATCTTACTGATAAAATATTAGAAAATATATCTACCATTTTACCTGTAATTATTGATCCATACTCTGAAAAAGCAGTTGAAAGGTGCACTAATCTTTTCAAAAAAGTAAGAGATGAAATTATAAATAGTGCGGCCCAAATGAGCATTGCAATGGCAAAGTTAGCATTTACTGTCCATAATATATAAATAGCAATGCTAAGTGATAAGAAATTATGAAGGAACACTTCTACTATAATTTTTATCATATCTGGAATGTTATCTACCAGATTATTTACCTTATTTCCAAGGCTGCCTGAAAAATTATTTTGATAATAATGATGACTTTTGCCAAGCAGCACCTCAAAACTTGAGTCATTAATTTTTTTATGGAGATTTGGAACCAGCGCAATCTCAACAAGATAATCATATAGCCTATGAATGCACACCATAAAAAACAATATCACAATATAAGACACAGCAGGGGTAGCCAAATGTTCAAACACATTTTCAGCAGGTGCTACAGCAATTCGATCTACAATAATTTTTATCATATAAGGAGTAAGAGAGTGGTCAATTGCCCAAGCTAGCGGGATAAAATACATGAGGATCACTTGCCATTTGAATGGACGCAGCATCTTCAGAATAAAGGATATGACTTGTTTTGTTGTAATGTCATTCATAACTATTTATTAACAACCAAGCACGTGTCAATTGGCTATTCTATCTAACAAGATGCCAAAAAAAAGTAGCAATCCAACATAGGAATTACTTTTGAATATTGACATACATTGAGCTGAATCATCAGGATTAAAATTTTTGTATTGGCGATGAAATATAAATCCTACAGCAAGTAAGGCAATATAAAAAATGTTATTTAGTGATGATAAGATACCAGCATATAGCCATACCATCATAGTCGTTAAATAAAATCTTTTTAACCAGGATTTTGTCGTATCACCAAAATATAATGCAGTTGATTTCATTCCAAGTTTTTCATCATCTTTTTTATCCTGGTGAGCGTATATAGTGTCGTAACTAATCGTCCAAAAAATGCATCCTGCATAAAATAGTACGGATTCTATAGTAATCTGGTTCTTTATCGCGGCTGAGCCCATTAGCGACCCCATATTGAAAGTGAACCCTAAAAACAACTGCGGCCACCAAACATAACGCTTTAATAAAGGGTAAATAGCTATCATACACATTGAAACTATTCCAAGTATAAGTGTAGTTTTATTAGTTAGTAATAAGATTATCAGAGCAATAGACAGTAATAATAAAAGCAAAATCAATGCTTGCTTTACATTTAGTGCACCACTTGCTAGTGGCCTAAATTTTGTTCGCTCAACGTGTGCATCTATTTCTTTATCAAAAATATCATTAATTATGCACCCAGAAGGTCTCATTAAAAATGCACCTATAGTAAATAAAATAATGTAAAAAAAAGTCTGCCACGATAAAGAAGTTGAAGCTAAAAGAATACCGCTTAAGCTAGGAAATAGCACAAGCCACAAACCTGTTAAGCTATGCATTCTCATCAATGAAAAGTAAGAATTCAGATGCATTGGTTCTTAATCATTATAATTATGCAGTATCTCATTCACATTAACAAAATTATCGAATCCTAGATCAGGTTTAAACACTAACTCAGGTATAAAACGCAAATCAACATAACGAATTATAGACTTACGTATTGACCATGCAGACTTGTTCATTTCGTTAACAATAGAGTTAATGTCGCAATCGTCCTCAGACACGTCTGATGCCATTCCAGCGCGTGATGCTGGAATCTGGATGTCAGTGTCAGCTACTTGAATAATAGGTTTATTCAATGAGGATAGGACTATATAGACATCTGCTTTGGTTAGATCTTTACTTAACTTTACGTCAGATACCATTACGTTTTTATTAAAAACCTTACCTTCCATCAAGATTTTAGATATTGCCCTATGTAACACTGACGCTATCTTTAGACTTCTAATTTCTTTTCTCGTATTCTCCACTAGAGTACCCTTTCCTCTTGTACTAATTGATAAGCTTCTAAGATATCACCAACTTTAACATCTACATTACCTTCTAGTGATACTCCGCATTCAAAGTTTAGACCTACTTCTTTAACGTCATCTTTAAATCTACGTAATGCCTTTAATTTTCCTTCATATATCAATTTATCACTGCGCATCACCTTGATCAAAGAGTCTTTTTTGATAACCCCATCGCTTACATAACATCCAATAATATTGCCGGCTTTAGATACATTAAATATTTGCCTTACAGATACGGAACCAACACGAACTTCTCGTGTAACAGGCTTTAACATTTTAGTTAAATACATCTTCATATCATCGATAAGTTCATATATTATATTGTAAGTATGTATTTCTACACCTTTCTGTTTTGCTAAATCCCTTATTTTTGAATCTACTTTTACATTAAAAGCCAAAATTACTGCACCAGATGCTTCTGCAAGGAGCACATCAGAATCTGTTATTCCTCCCACAGCTTTGTGTAGAATATTTAATTTCACTTGGTCTTTACCGAGTTTATCAATTGAACTTGATATTGCTTCAATAGATCCGGTTACGTCACACTTTAAAACTACAGATAACTCTTCTATTTCACTGTTATTACGGCTGAATATATCTAAATCATCCTCGTCTAAGCTTTCTTCTTTTTTCTTAATTAACTCTAATCTGTGTTCAATAATTTCACGTGCCTGCTTTTCAGAACTTACAACAACAAATTTATCACCAGCGTTTGGTGCACCATTTAAACCAGTCACTTCAATTGGAGTGGATGGCAGAGCAATCTTTTCTCTTTGACCAAGATGATTGACCATGTTACGCACTTTACCATATGTTGTGCCGATTACCAACATATCACCGATTTTTAAGGTTCCTTCTTCAACTATCAATGTAGCTGATATCCCTTTTGTTTTATCTATTTTAGACTCTATCACCCATCCAAGTGCACGACAATCTTCCACTGCTTCTAGCTCCAAGAATTCAGCGACTAACAAAATCGTTTCTTCTAGCTTATCTAAGTTGATTCTCTTTTTTGCCGATACTGGTACAACCATTACATCACCACCGAGCTCTTCAGGTATTAGGTCATATTGAGGTAAGCTACCCATTACTTTCTCTACATCACCAGGTTCAGATTTATCAATTTTATTAATAGCAACTATAATAGAGACATTTGCTGCCTTTGCATGGTTTATTGCTTCAACTGTTTGTTTCATTATTCCATCATCGGCTGCAACTACTATCACAACTATATTAGTTATGTTAGCACCACATGCACGCATCGCAGTAAACGCTTCATGTCCTGGTGTATCAATAAACGTGATTTTTTGCTTATCTTTTGTCATTATTTGATAAGCACCTATATGCTGAGTTATTCCACCTGATTCTCTTTCTGCAACATTAGATTCACGAAATGCATCAAGCAATGAAGTTTTACCATGATCTACGTGGCCCATAAAAGTGACAACTGGTGGTTTAAGTTTTTTAGGTAAATTTTCCCGGCCTTCTATGAAAAATAAATCCTTTTCTTTATCAGAATCACTCACTCGCTTGACTGTATGATTGAACTTTTTTACTATTTCGGATGCTATATCTGGATCCACTAAATCGCCTACTCTGTAACTTTCACCAACTTCTTCTTTTAACATCTTTAATACACTTTTGCTATCTTCTGCCATGCGAATAGATAATTCCCTAATTGTAATTTCATCCGGTACAACAACTTCTCTTGATATATTCTTACCTTTAGTAAATTTTGATTTCCTATTCCTTATTCCAAATCTTTGCCTAAACACAGTAGGCTGCTCAGCTTTTTCATCTATTGCCTGCGCAATTACGAGCTTTGAATGTTTAGAATATGTATCCTTACTAACTTTTAAAGATTTTTTCTTACTCTCTTCCTCATCTTCTTTTTGTTTAATTAAATCAGGATCTTTTAAAACTTCCTTGCCGGCTTCCTCAAGAACAGTACCTGAATCACTACTCTGGTCTTCATCATTATCATCTTTTTCTACTACTATTTCCTCTTCTACTTTACTACTTTTTTCTTTAAGTAAAGCAGCATTCTGTACAGCATGAATCCGGGAAATTTGTTCTTTCTCTGTCAAAGAACCTAATTTGCTACTATCAAAAAAATCATGCTCCTCAGAATCATTGGGCTTCTTTCTTCTTTTTTTTACTATTGTTGCCCCAGCATTTGAGTTGGCTGAAGCGCTTAAATCCAAACCTAACTTAAACTTACTCAAGCCCTGCAGTGTTAATTTTTTACCGCTAATATCTTCATTGTCCATATAATTTCAACTATATTATTCCAAGCTTTTTACGCGCTTCCATGATTATTGAGTTTGCTGTATCTTTTAAATTTTCTTTACTGTCAGATGAAGAAGAAATTATGCTACAAAACTCATGACTTGATAAATCAGCTACATCTTCTAAAGTTTTAACACCATATTTACTAAGAGCTATTTTATTATCTGTGGATAAAGGTAGATTTATTACATAATCTTCCATACCCAAGTTTCTTAGCTCTTCGATTTTCCTATCGTTTTCTTCCTTCAGATACTTATTCGCTCTATTACGCAACTCATTTGCAATATCTTCATTAAAACCTTCTATCGAAGCAAGCTCTTTAATTGAAACATTAGCTATATCTTCCACAGTTGAAAAGCCTTCTGTAACCAGCAGTTGGCCCATGATCTCTTCTAAATTTAAAGCTTCAGCAAATAAAGCAGAACATTGAGTAAGTTCTTTGCCTCGCCTTTCTGATTCTTGCTGAGTACTTAATATCTCAATTTTCCATCCAACAAGTTGTGAAGCTAACCTTACATTCTGACCTTTTTTTCCTATAGCTAAGCTCAGTTGATCCTCAGCAACTATTAATTCTATACACTTTTCGTCTTCATCAATAATAACTTTTGATACCTCTGCAGGAGTAATGGATTTTATGACGAACTGGCCCAAATCTGCAGAATAATTTATAACATCAATTTTTTCACCATTTAATTCGTGTATGATAGTTTTTATTCTATCACCTTTAATTCCAACACAAGCACCAACTGGGTCAATATTTCTATCAGGGGAAAAAACTGCAACTTTAGACCTCGAACCAGCATCTCTAGCTATACCTTTAATTATCACTAATTCATCCGCAATTTCTGGTACTTCTTGCTTTAATAATGCTTCTAAAAAGCCTTCGTGAGTTCTAGACATAATAATCTGACGTCCATCGTCAGAGCGCTTAACACTTTGTATATAAGCTTTGACCTTATCGCCTTCACGGAACAACTCACTACCAATTAAATTACGCAGCGGAAGATATGCCCTAGTGCCATTTATGTCTATAATCAAATCTATATATTCTACTTGTTTTACAATACCATATCTTACTTCTCCCACTTTATCTTTAAATTCTTCATATTGCTTTTTTGACTCTTCGTCTTTCATTATTTGAGCAATCTTTTGCTGGGCAATCCTTGCTGAAGCAAGATCAGTGTTAAGAGAAAGTGGCTCATGAATAATATCACCAACTTTTATATCATCTTTTGTTATTAATCGAGCTTGCGAAAGTGTGATTAATTCACATTTGGCATCACTTGAATTTCTTCTTTCATCTGAATAATTTTCATCTGACTCATCATCAATAACTTCTAACTTTCTGTATGCAATAATCTTACCTGTATTCCTATCGATATTCACTATAATTTTACTTCTGTTACCATATTTTTGATGAGCTACGGCTTCTATAGAACTCTCTAATGCTTTTATTACCACTTCAAAATCTAGACCTTTTTGCTCTGAAAGCTCCCTTGCTGTAATTATTATACCAGGGCTTCCAACCATATTATTCTTGTTACTTTTTTGCTTAACACTGCTTTTGCGATTAGCAATCATATAAATAAATCCAATGTAATTAGTATACAACTATAGCTTCAACAAGCGAAGAACGCTATCTTAAATATTAAGTAATTGCTAATTTAAGTCAAGTTTTTTCATGTCCTGGCATGGCAACGGTGCAGTATAAAACAAGATTACACTCTAGAACTGTATATCTAGGTTTGCTGTATGCTTAACTTTATTCCTTACTTTTCTTCAAGCCTGCTCATGATACTTTCTTTCCGAATATCGATGCTCTCTCTAATAGCTTTTACCCATGCAGACAATGTGTTTTCATTAACCGTCTTACCAACTAAAATAAATATATACATATCACTTTTTTGCTTGACAAGCACTATGGTGAGCGTAAATTCATACTAATTTATTATGAAAAATTAGAGGGGCAATAATGCTAAATAAAAAGGAGGCAGAGGTAAGTTTATTATTAGAACGTCTTAGTGCTAGTACTGGTCAATTTAGTGGCAATCTCCTTCTTAAAGGGATAGACAGATTTTCAGGCGATTCTGATAGTACAAACGACCATACTAATCATTGCAGTCATAGCAGGAGTGGTGGAATGCATGTGAATGTATGCTTTGATGACAATCCAATAGGGGATTTGATTAAAAGTGATAACCAGGATAATTTGCTTGGAATTGAAAGGAACAGAGAAACATCAAAGTAATTTTCAGGTAAGTTGTTGTTAATTTTTTTATGCAAAGTTGTGGAGGCAGTTATGGTGAATATTAAAGAAAAACAAGTAGATTCGTTACTAAAAAGTTTTGGCGCTATTACAGATGAGGTTAAGAGCAGTCTCATACTTGAAAGCATAGAGAGAATTTCAAGTGATCCTCGTAGTAGAAATAACCACACTTCACATGATAATCACTGTCAATTTGATAGGGATGGTGGAGGACATATTAATGTGTGCTGGGCAGATAAGATAACGGAAGAATTGATCAAAGACACCAGCGGAAAAGATAAAGGAGAATCTAGATAATTTTTGCAATAGAAGTAATCACTTTAAGCGTGATGGTTATTGTTAATTTTAATGTGAGGTATACTAGTGAAGGCTGGAGTAATACTTAAAACTGTAGAAAGATGCAATATTAATTGCACCTATTGTTATTACTTTAATAAAGCTGATCAATCGTGGCGCAATCGAAAGCCTCAGATCTCAATGGAGATGGTTGATCGATTTAATGATTTTATCTCTCAAGGGGTGAATGACCTAGGCGTTACAGATTTGCTTGTTGAATTTCATGGGGGAGAGCCATTACTTCAAAAGAAGCATCATTTTATTCAAATGTGCCAAAAAATTCAAACTACAGCCAAGCAGTTAAACTTGAATAGTATTAAGTTTGCTCTACAAACAAACGGAATGTTAATTGATATAGAGTGGATAAAAATTTTCAAGGAATATGATGTTGGAATAGGCATTAGTTTAGACGGAACAAAGGCTTTGAATGATGTTTATAGATTAGATAAAAAAGGGCGTAGTACTTATGAAAGCGTAGTAACCAAAATTAGATTGTGTCAAGAAAATGAATATCCATTCGGATTGTTATCTGTTATCAATCCTGAGGCTAATGGTGCTGATGTTTATAATCATTTCACCAAAGAATTAAAATTGAGACATTTTGATCTTTTGCTACCCGATGCTAATTATGGCTCTCTTCCTATTTATCCACCTGAAAAGTATGGTAAATTCATGGTTGAGGTGTTTGATGAATGGATAAAAGAGAATTCAGATAACCCAAAGGTATTCATCCGGTATTGTCTTAATGCCTTAGAACTATTTTATGGTAATTATTCAAGAGTTGAGGGATTTGGCAAGAGAAGTCCCTTCGTGCTGCCATTAATATGCGTTTCCAATAATGGAGATCTTGGTCCATTAGATGATTTGAGAACATGTGTTCCCCATAAATTTATTGAATATAATATCAGTAATACTAGTTGGGCCGAGTTTTTATCAGATAAATTTTTCAGTAATTTTTTGGCTGATATGGAAAATAGACCTGATGAATGCAAGCAATGCTGTTATGAAAATGTTTGTGGCGGGGGAACCTACGGTCATAGGTTCAACCCTTCTAGCGCAAGTTTTAATAATCCTTCAGTATATTGTGAAGGTTTAAAGATTTTTTGGCAAAGAATTGTACAATTTCTTTTAATGCACGGATTTTCTAAAGAAAAAATGAAACAAGTATTGTTGGTCAATCAATGATTTTGATCTCAACTATTTTTTAATTCAATGAACTATTTTTACTTTCCTTTAAGCCTGCTCATGATGCTTTCTTTGCCGATAAAAATTAATAATTTAGCAAGCTCTGGTCCAGTTTCCCTGCCAGTTAACGCTAAACGCAACTGCATAAATAGGTCTTTTGCCTTTATATCCACACTCTCTCTAATAGCTTTTACCCAAGCAGACAATGTGTTTTCATCGCAGTTTCCTTCAGGTAACGCGCTCAGTGCAATTTGTACAAGCTCTTTATTCAGAATCACAGGTTCTATACTAGATTTGCATATTTGCCACCACTCAGCCACTTCAGAAAATTTTTCTATGTTATTCCTTATAAAATACCAAAATTCTGAAGAATCCACCCCAATTTGAGCTAAGCGTTTTTTCACCATTTCAAATGACATCTGCTGTAGGATTTTGTTATTTAGCTTATGCACTTCACTCAAGTTAAATTGTGTAGACGCTGAACTAAATTTTTTAATATCAAATGAATCAATCAAAGATTGCATGTTAATATGAGCTTCAATCGAATCTGACGTTCCAAGTTTCACTAAATAACTACTCAGCGCCATTGGCTCAATTTCATCTTCCTTTATGGATTTGATATCCAGCCCGCCAACTCGCTTAGATATCTTATTATCATCGAAATGCAGAAGGGAAAGGTGAGCAAATATAGGAATTTTCACTTTCAATGCTTGCAGCATTTGGATCTGCACAGCGGTGTTAGTTACGTGATCCTCTCCACGCACGACATGTGTTACGTTAAAGTCAATATCATCAACTACAGAAGGCAACATATACGTGTAATTTCCATCTTCCCGTTTTACTACTGGGTCACTAATGCTACTGGTTGAGATACTTATTTCACCTTTAACTTCATCATTCCATTTTACAACTTCATTTCCGTTTAATTTAAATCTAAAATGCGGCCTTCGCCCCTCTTGCTCATGATGAACTTTCTCTTGATCAGTTAAAAGCAATGCTCCCCTATCATAGACCGGAGGCAATCCTTGCTTTAACTGCAATTTTCGTTTTATGTCTAACTCTTCTCTTGTTTCATAGCACGCATAAACATGCTCTTCTTTTATCAACTGCAAAAATACTTCATGATAACGCTGGAAGCGCTCTGATTGCTTAAAACTTGAATCCCAATCTATACCAATCCATTCAAGATCTTGTATTATACTATCTATGTACTTAATATCCGAACGCTCAAGATCGGTGTCATCCAAACGCAGCAAAAACTTTCCATTTTGATTGCGTGCATAAAGCCAACAAACTAAAGCTGTACGGACATTTCCAACGTGGAGATAGCCAGTTGGGCTTGGAGCAAATCTTGTTAACATTTAACTTATAAAATAATAGCTCATTACTATATTTACTCTAATTTATTTTAATTTTATACAAATATATTATAGTTTTCTTAATTTTAGCCTATGCTACTCAATTATACAAACCTCAAGTTAAAAATTATTCAAAATCAAGATTTGTGAAGCAAGTTACGGACATTATAACCTTAATATCTTAATATTATTAATAATAATTTTAAGATTATCATGTATAATTTAAATAGTTTTTATATTAAGGTGAAAAGTATGGTAAAACAATTAGAATTAAAAAATGTCAGGAGTTACGATGTCGACTTTAGTGGAGGAGATAACCAGTCTTATAGTATAATAAACGGTTCAGAGTATGGATATACTCGGTTACAGCTAGATAATTTGAAGTACGTATATCCTGCTGATATGTTTGATCCGAATAATCCACATAGATTTGATTGCAAATTTAGCTTTGTTACCATAGATCAAGACAATAAGTTTGTTACTAGCAAGGAGCTTTTTAACATTAAAGGTTTGGATCTTGATGGGAAAGTTGAATGTGACATAATGAATCGTACTTTTACTGTACCGCTAGATGAAAGTAAGGAAATAGGTTATGCTGACTGTTTAAATTATTTTATGAATAATAATTTAAATCTACTTATTCAATAATGTTACTAATGGGCTTAGAAGTTGCTTTTTAAGCCCCAAATCTATCCATGTTCTTACTTTAATATCAATACTCTAACTGCAGGCAATCTCTGTTCCATACAAACGCTATATTTTTGTCAGATAGCTTTTTTGCAAGGTTCTTTACTTATATCAGAAGCGGTTAGGTATCAATCGGGAGAGCTTTTAGCTTCCTGCGGTAATTTCCGAACCAAGCTCTTGATTAGCATCAGTTTCAAGCATTTTAGTCCTTGGCTGATTGGATGTGTATACACTACGACCAATTACTGCTGATATCGGTACCACCGCAACTGCAATTATCAATGAATTAAAGATAGCAGCTAATATAAAGCTAGCTAATGCTATAACAAGACATGCACTCATACCTTTCTCTTCAGCTTTTTGGTTCTGCTGAAGCTTATTGATTATTGCATCATTACTCTGCTCCTTATTACTATCAGATAACTCTTTTGCAAGTTCCTTTCTTATACCAGAGGCAATTAGAACATCCTCTAAAATTCCATTCTCCCTAGCTGAGTTTAAAATTATTTCAATAAATTCCTTCGCTTTTTTAAAATCCTCATCTTTTGTATAATCCCAAAAATCTTTATCATCATATAGGGAAGAGTGAACAACTTCTTCAACGTCATTCGTTACTTTTTTATCTTCCTCACTTTCACTTCGGTAATCACTGCATTTATTATAATGGTAAATACATAGCTCAAGTGGTGTACGTTGATAAACAATATGTGGAACTTGAGTAGTGAAAGCCTTTTTGAAAATCTCAGAAAAATATCTTCTCTTCATACTTAAAACCATTTTGTCATCAATAAGTTCCATAGTAGGATTTTGTTCTGAAATTTCTTCCTTCGTAATTTCTAAAGCTTCTTCATCAATCAATTCTGAAGCTGCTTTATCAATAGATTTTGAAATCACTTTATCAATACGTTCTGAAATTTGTTTATTCACAACTTCTAAAATTACTTCTAAAACCCCTATGTTTTTAGTGTTAATAGCAAAATGTACGTGTAAACTTAGCTTTTTGCTTATTCTGGATTTCATATTTTAAATTATTAGCTAATTAATATAAATATTACATATTTTAACAAAAGAGTCAACTATTTAATTAATGAGCGTCCCACTTAACAGTGTTCAAATCTATACCTTCCTCAACCATTTCCAGAAGTGGGCTCATCTCTCTCAACCGGCCAATATTTTTCGTGATAAGGTTAGCCGCATATAAAACCTCTTCTTTAGTTGTAAATCGGCCAAGTCCAAACCTGATTGATGAATGTTCAAGGTCATGACCATTATTTAGTGATCTTATAACATAAGAAGGCTCGAGAGATGCCGATGTGCATGCGGAACCAGAGCTTACTGCTAAATCTTTGATTGCCATAATAATCGATTCACCTTCAACGTAAGGAAAGCTTAAATTCAAATTACCAGGAATTCTATTTTCATAATCACCATTTAAAACTACATCAGGAAACGCTTCTTTTATTTTTTTGTACAGAATATCTCTCAACTCTTCCACTCTGGTTGCTTCTTCTCCCATTTCTTCCTTTGCAATTCGTGCTGCTTCACCAAATCCAACTGCAAGCGGTGTTGGAACTGTACCAGAACGCATCCCTCTTTCTTGCCCTCCCCCACTAATTAATGGAGTTAATCTAACACGAGGATTTTTTCTGCGAACATATAAAGCGCCTATTCCCATAGGTCCATAAATTTTGTGACTGGAAAGGCTCATCAAATCAATATTCATTTCGTTTACATCGATTGGAACTTTTCCAAAGCTTTGAGCTGCATCAGTGTGAAAAAATATATTATGTTTTCTGCATATTTCTCCAATTTCTTTTACAGGCTGAATAACTCCAATTTCATTATTTACCATCATAACTGAAATCAAAATGGTCTTATCTGTAATTGCATCCTCAAGTTTTGACAAATCTATCATCCCGTTTTGCTTAACAGGTAAATATGTAACTTTAAACCCTTCATTTTCCAGATGCCTACAAGAGTCCAGAACACACTTATGTTCCGTACAAACAGTGATTATATGATCACCTTTATTTTTATAAAAATGAGCAACTCCCTTAATCGCCATATTATTTGATTCAGTTGCACCTGAAGTAAATATTATTTCTTTACTATCTGCATTTATCAAATCAGCAATATACTTCCTTGCTTTTTCCACTGCTTCCTCAGCAGTCCAACCAAATGAATGGCTACGAGAGTGTGCATTACTGAATTCCCCGAAGTAAGGAATCATCATCTCTAAAGCACGAGGATCTACTTTAGTAGTTGACTGATAATCAAAAAATATTGGTAGCTTTACATTATATTCTTTAGCGTTATGCATTTTTTCATTTTTAATATTCATAAAGCTACCATATAGACAAAATTTATACCAATTAATAACATAAAACTTAACTTTTTCAAGGGTTTTAATTGATATCAACGTCCAAAATTTATGTATAGCTTCTATCGGGTTTATTTATTGTTTTATACGCAGCCATAGCTGCAAGTGAGTTTAATTTAGTGTCAGGCTTGTCAATTTAAACATTCTACCTGCTTTGTTGTTGCTTATATTGCAAGCAACACAAAAGAAGTTTTAATTTTACCAGAAGAGCATGCAGAACCGAAGTAAATTTTATTTAACTTATATAATAATTTTTCTATACCTTTTTAGTAAATTACTGTAATTAATATATTATGTAAATAATAGTGATAAAATTATGGTAAAAGAATGTAAATCTCAAAACAACAATAACTATGGATCGCTTAAAGGGTATAATTCTGGCATAAGCACAATATCAGAGAGCAGTACTTCAACACACAAAGAAGCTATTAGGTATAATAAATCAAAGGAAGAAACTGCGATTGAAATAGAAGCAAACAATAACCTTAAAGAAAAAATTGATCCTGCTGTGAGTGAACAGGAGTTAAGGCACTATTACAGAGCGCTCAAAATTGATGGTTATGGTAATAATGCAAGCCTAAACCAATGGATACATTTCTTTAGTTATGAAAAAAGCATGACGCTTTTGCACTTGGCTGCGCAGGATGGTGATATAGCCGCTATCAAAAATTTGATAAAAAGGGGTGTAAATTTTACAAAAGATGTTGACGGAAAAACGCCTTTGCATTACGCAGCTATTGCTGGAAAGAAAGAAGCACTTGAAACTATTATCAAGGAGATAAGGTACGATAGAAGCGAAATTAATAGACAAGATAAGCACGGTAATACTCCACTACATTGGACATCTAATGTTGATTGTGTGCAGTCTCTTGTAACACATGGAGCAAGAGTTATAAGAAACAACCAAGGTCATACGCAATTACATACTTTTGCTATGAAAGGTTTAAAAGAATGTGTTGAACACTTGATATATAACTTAAATAGCATTCGCAACCTTGATGCTAGGGACAATAAACACTGTGCATTACTACATTATGCTGCCAAATCTGGTGTTGGTATACACTTTATAAAATATCTACATCAAAGGGGTTTAACATTTGTAGATGATGGTGAATTAATTGCAGATAAAAGTGGTAAAAGCCTGCTGTTCTATGCTGCAATGAGTGGAAGTTGTCAATATTTTATAGACTTTTACACTTCATTAATTACGATACCAGGGTTTAATTCAGAATTTGAAATTGGAAGAAAAGACGAAGATGGTGCAACAATATTACACCATACTGCACAATCCGATGAAGAAGGTTTATTAAAATTCATAATAGAACAGGGAGTTAAAAAAAGAAATCCGGTTCATTTAAATGATGGTAATAGCTCAATTATCAAAGACGTAAAGGGACGCTCTTTATTGCATTATGCTGCTCAAAGCAAAACGGGCAATTGTCTTCAATTTCTTATAAAGCAATTGGAAAGAGATAGAGCAAAATATCCAATTGATCTAAGGCAAGAAATAAATATGCAAGATGAAGATGGTAATACACCTCTACATTATGCTGCTAAAGAAGGAAATTGGGAGTGCGTTCAATTATTGTGCAAAAGAGGAGCGAATATTTATTCTATTGATAACAATGGAATGAACCCATTACATATTGCCTCTATCTATGGACACGTATCTTGCGCTGAATTACTTCTTTCTCATAACAAAAATAAACAAGATTACATTAATGGTAAAACTATGAGTGGCGAAACGCCATTGCTTTTAGCCATTAGTGAAAACCATGAAGACTGTGCTAGATTATTAAAAAATACAGGGGCAAATATCTATGCTTGCAATAATGCAGGGGCTACTATGTTACACTATGCTGCTCGCGGAGGCATAGAGTGTCTTGAATTTGCCATAGAAGCAATGAAAAACTTTGATCGGATATATAATATCAACGCGTGCGATGAATATGGAAGAACACCATTACACTTTACAAGAAATAAAGAATGCTTTGATTCTCTTGTACAAAATGGTGCAAATTTTGTTGATCAAGGGAAGCTTGTGCGTGATCACTATAGTAAAACCATATTACATTATGTTGCTGCAAGTGGAGATATAAGCTTTATGGAATTCCTTTTAAGAGAATTGGAAAAACAGAAAGTCAATATCAACAAACAAATCAATCATCAAGATGACAGTGGCAGGATGCCATTATACTACGCAGTTAATCAAGAAAGATTAGGGATGATAAAACTGCTTTTAAGTATCAATGCTCAACTTGCTGCTGAAGAGATAAACGGTTGTGTTGAGGATAGGACATACAAATTACTAATGTACAATGTATCAAATAAAGACAAAATTCTTCATGCTAAAGATGAGTATGGCAGGACAATTTATGATTATATTTTAGAAAGCGATGATGCAGCCATACTAGAGTCATTCTTAGAATTCTCCACTAGGATGAAAAAATTGAAGGAAAAGTTTCACGATAAACTTGACAATCAATTTATGAGGAAATTTGCTTACTTTAGTTCCCTTTCTGGGTTGATTATGTCTTTGTTTAGCATCAGATATTTTGTGCGCGTAGACTATCATGGAAGACGTGAGCTCTCTGATTTTGTTCTTTCTGTTCAGATTCTTCTTTCTGTTCTTACGACTCTCGTAGTCTTTTGCCCTGCAGCTAAAAAAAATAACCTAGCAAAGATAATGAATGAATATGAAGAAGAAAGAAAAAAAATTAGCATTAAGCTTAATGAAATTGAACAAGAAAAATCTAATTATACTCAAGATATAGAAGAAAAATTACAACAATACGTTGAAGCAGCAGTAGGAGAAGGCAGCGCACCTGGCAGTCAAAAACAATGCCTTGATGATTTAAAAAAAGAAAATGAAGCTTCTTTAATTGCAAAAAAAATATTTTCAAATCTATTTGCAAATTTAATTACCAAGAGTAACAGGCCAGAACCAACAGAATCATGGATAAGGGCACAAAAAAGATGGAAAGATGCTGTCAATAAGATCATCATTGATGATGGGCAAAACAAAAAAGATGACATAGAGAAAATTAACGATACAGATATGCAAAATGAAAAGGAATATTATGAAATAACTAGATTATAAATGTGTGATTTTTCAACCACACATTTGATAAGAATTTTTATTTACAGTGATAGTTGTCCAAAACTTTCTATTAGTTGTATCTCTTCCATACGAGCTTGCTTAGAAGGAGTTGTTTCTGCAACTTTTTCACTATTCTTTCTTTTTAATGCTTCTTCCAAACGGACTCGTTTGAAAGTACCATCATCTTCTGTTACCTCACTAATAGTCCTTTTTGGTTGAGTTGCTGTTTGTGGTTTTTCCAAACAAATTCGCTTTGTGTCTTCTGCAACTTCTCCACTATTTTTCCTTTTTAGTTGAGCTACTTTTCGTGGTTTTTCTAGTGACGTAACTATTTCTTGTTCGCCATTTTCTTTAGCATAGTCTAATGCTGTTTCACCATTTTGATCTTTAATACCAGCGTCTGCTCCAGCATTAAGTAGCATTTCTACCACATCTGCGTTTGCAGCAGCATGGAGTGGTGTTGTATTCTCTGGACATACAGCATTAATATCAGGATTACGTGCTATAAGTTCTGCGACTATTTCCAAATTCCCATGCAAAGCTGCAAAGTACAAAGGTGTATAACCAGGTTGACTATCATCTGGTGGAGGAAGCATTACTTCGTACGAGATCTTAGCGTTAATATTGGCTTTATTATTAAGAAGAAATTTTACAGCATCTACATGTTGACGCATAATAGCAAGATGAAGAGGTGTTTGTCTGGGAACTTCTGTTGTCCTACAATCTATTAGCTCAGTGCAGTTTTCAAGTAATACTTGCATAACTTGTGTATTACCATTTAGAGTTGCATTATGAAAACAGTTGTAACCTTCACGGTTTTTAAATTTTATGTCAGCACCATTTTTAATGAGAAATTTCACAACATCCAGATGACCACGCTCCGCTGCCAAATTAAGTGAAGTGTTTCCCTTGTCATCCTTAGCATTGACATCAGCACCTAGCTCCACAGATTCTTTCACTTGACCAAGATTTCCTGCCTCTGCAGCAGCAAGTAGTTCTTTATTTTTTTCTTCTTGTGATATTATATGTTCAGTTGGCATAATTAAATCTCCATAATTAGTAAATATATTAACAAGTATACGTACTAATGGTTGAATTTGCAAGCACTTTCTTTAAGATTTTAATTTTAGTATAGAATATATTAATATATCTAGGGATTTACTAGATCCATGTATCTTCTACTCGAATGACATCATCTTATCTATTTTAGCTATATCAAGCTTCAAAGGTAAAATTGCCATCAGAAATCAAGTTTTGAAAGAAGCCTGTTGTATAAATTGCTTTGCATATTTACTTAACCTATTATAATGTGTGTAATAACCAAGTCAGATTGAAAGTATAACTATGGCAGAAAGAGCTAATGATATTAGACCAGGTCAAGTGCTAGAGCATAATGGCGGACTATTTTTAGTTGTGAGTATTATGCACACTCAGCCGGGTAAAGGTGGTGCGTACATACAAGCCGAAATGAAAAACATCAAAACCGGAACAAAATATTATGAGAGATTTCGCTCTGATGCAACAATAAGAAGAGCAATTTTAGATGATGAAGAATACGTTTATCTTTTTACTGAAGGGAATATTGTAAACCTCATGCATCCTAAAAGCTACGAGCAAATCACTATAAATTTAGACCTATTGGGAGAAAAAAAGGTTTATTTACAGGATAACATGAAAATTAAAGTGGTGTCTTACCAAGACAAAATGATTTCTGCACATGTGCCTGATTATGTAACATTTGCTATAAAAGAAACGGAATCTGTAATTAAAGGACAAACTGCTACTGCTTCTTATAAGCCTGCAATTCTGGAAAACGGAATGCGTGTTAGTGTTCCTCAATTTATCAAGGAAGAGGATAAAATTGTAGTATATACTCCAGATGACAGCTATTATGAAAGGGTGAAAGAATAAAAGGAAAGGATGTCCATTTCATCACCGCGAATTAATGTAATGCTTGAATCTGTACGCAGTGCTTCCAAGCATCTTATGCGTGATTTCAATGAATTGCAAATTTCTAATGTTAAATCAGCAGATTTCATTAATAAAACTTACTCGAAATCAAAACAAATTATATACGATTGTTTGCATGCTTATAAAGAAGACTATGGATTTATATTTGAAGACGATATTGACCAAGAAATAGAGAATGATGGATATACTTGGTTCGTTACGCCTATAGAAGGAAGAGAAAATTTTTCTGGTTGTATAGTTTATTTTGCAGTTTCAGTCTGTCTTATTCATAAAAATAAAGTTGTGGCAGCCGTAATTGATGCTCCAGCTCTCAGGGAAACTTTTTGGGCAGAAGAAAAGAAAGGTGCTTTCCTTGAAGATTTTCGTTCTCGCCACATAAAAATGCGAATGAAAAGCAGAGAAGGTGGAGTTATAGATGTAAGTGGTAGTTTATTGGGTAAATTACTACCAAAAAGTAGTGATGTGCGATCGATTGGCTCAACAGCTCTAGGATTTGCATATCTTGCTGCAGGAAGACACAGCGGCATAATTTATTCTGGAGTTAATCAATATAAAACCTTGATCGGTAAGCTTTTTATACAAGAAAGTGGCGGCAGATTAATCGAAAATAATGGGTTAATTGTTGCTGGCGATATCAACTAGCAACTTTGCTCATTTTCTTATTTTTCAAATACACTAATATACTCACTATTGCTGCTGGAGTAATACCCTGTATTTGTTTTGCAATGCCTATTGTACTAGGGTTTATTGTTTGCAGTTTTTCTCTCACTTCACTTGAAAGACCTTTTACTTGTGAATAATCAAAATCAAGTGGAATGGAAGTGTTAGTTTCCTCTTGTAAAAACTTCATATCTGCTTCTTGTCTTACAAGATATGGTTTGTATTTTGCTTCAATTTCGATTATTTCGTATATTTCATTTTGAATTGCATGATCTATTTTGGTGTCATTCCAGCGCGTGACGCTGGAATCTATGTGTTTTTTCTGGATCCCAGTGTCAAGCACTGGGATAACAAAATGGGGTTCTGGGATGATGGAATTGGGCTCTGAGGTCACAGAGAGTTGTGCAGAAGATTCATTCTGAATTTCATTCAACTCCGGCCATATTTCTTTTAATTTATTCCAGTCAATATTTGGATAACTGAGCAGGTCCAGTGCAGTTTTTCTTATTCCATCATAAGATATTTTAATTCCATAGTTTGCAAGTTGCTCAGGAATAATGTTCAAACTCTCTAATTTTTCTTCAAGTTGTGTAATAGACTTAAGTTTGCTCTGTAAAGCAGAGTATCTCTCATGCGACACCAGTGAAATATCATAGCCTTTTTGTGTCAACCTTCTGTCAGCATTGTCTGACCTGATTGATAGCCTATATTCTGCACGCGACGTGAATAATCTATATGGTTCTGCAACTCCTTTAGTAACTAAATCGTCTATCATCACACCAATATATGAATCTGTACGATGGAGAACAAAGTTTTTCCCATTACCAGATGCAGAAAGCGCTGCATTTATTCCTGCAATAATCCCCTGCCCTGCTGCCTCTTCATATCCAGTGGTACCATTGATTTGTCCTGCAAAATAAAGACCCTTAATCTTCTTAGTTTCAAGAGTGTGATATAATTCTCTTGGATCGATATAATTATACTCAACCGCATATCCAGGCTTTAATATTTCTGCATTTTCAAGCCCTTTGATGCTCTTGATCATTTCGCACTGCACTTGAGCAGGCAATGAATTTGAAATTCCGTTAGGGTATACAGCGTCATCATCCAGTCCCTCCGGTTCCAAAAATATTTGGTGACTGTTTTTTTCTGCAAATTTGTTAACTTTAACTTCAATAGACGGACAATATCTTGGCGCAATAGCATCACCCAAATATGAAGAAGCTGATCTGTGAAGATTTTCTCTAATTATTCTATGTGTATTTTCATTAGTGTGAGTGATAAAACATGAGATCTGAGGTTGATTAATTTTTTCTGTTAAGTAAGAAAAAGGTACTGGTGGATTATCACCCACTTGCTCTTGCAAGATTGACCAATTTATAGTACTTCGATCGAGCCTTGGTGGAGTTCCAGTACGCAACCTACCCAGTTTAAAATCATATTTTTTTAATGTATTAGCAAGTTCTATTGCAGGCTTGTCACCCATTCTGCCTGCTGGAGTCGTTTTTTCTCCTATGTGAATTACACCATGAAGGAAAGTTCCAGTAGTTAAAACAACTCTACCTGCAAATATCCGTTCTCCCGAGCTTGTAACCACTGCTTTTATGTAAGATTCACCATTTTGATTATGCTCTATAAGAAAATCGTCAACTGACTCTTCTTTTATTGTAAGATTACTGTAATTTAAGAGAATTGCTTGCATTACCTGCTTGTATAGCTTTCGGTCTGCCTGAGCACGTGGACCCCACACTGCTGCACCTTTACTTTTATTTAAAATAACAGAGTGTATGCTTGATTGATCGATTGCTCTTGCCATTATTCCATCCAAAGCATCAACTTCTCTAACTACAACGCCTTTGGCGATTCCTCCAATTGCTGGATTGCATGACATTTCTCCGATAGTTGAAATCTTGTGAGTTATGAGCAATGTGCTAGCACCAAGGCGAGCCGCAGCTGCCGCTGCTTCACACCCTGCGTGCCCACCACCTACAACAATTACATCATATTTATGCATATCTCTTTAGATAATTATTACTGATTTAATGTTCTCAGTATAAGCAGTAAATGTCAAATTTTAGAAAGTAGGTTACAAAATAGGTTACATAGAGATTTTAGTAGCTCAGTCTGCTCGCTTTTTCTATTTACCTGAATGTCTATCTTCACTATACACTGTTTTGCCAGATACGACAGTGCGTACTACACGTCCTTTTACCTTACGCTCATCAAATGGAGAATTTTTTGATTTACTAGCAAAGTTTTCAGTCTTAATTTCCCACTCATGATTTAAATCAACTAAGACTAAATCTGCAGCAAGATTTTTTTGTATGCGCCCACGTGGTATGTGCACAATATCTGCAGGTTTATATGTAAGCTTTGCAAGCACGTCAAATAAACTCATTTGCCCACTGTGGTAAAGTTCAAGTGAAAGAGGTAACATTGTCTCAAGGCCAACAATACCAAACGCAGCATTTTCAAGTGGCAAATCTTTAGAACTACGGTCATGCGGAGCATGATCAGTTGCAATGCAATCAATCACACCTGTCTTTAAGCCTTCAATCATAGCTAAACGATCTTCTTCTGTGCGCAGCGGCGGATTCATTTTTGCGATTGCTCCATGTTGCTTTACTATATCTTCAGTTAAAGTGAAGTGATGAGGAGTAACTTCGCAGGTAACGTTTAACCCTAAATCTTTTGCATGTTTAATAGCATCGAGCGAATCCTTAGAAGAGACATGTAGAATATGATAGTGGACATTCTCAATGTCTTTCATCAGCAGTATATCGCGACTTACCATCACAGATTCTGATGCACTTAAAATTCCTTTAACTCCTAGCTCTTCAGAAACTCTACCTTCGTTGATTGCACCACCTGCTGATAGATTCAAGTCTTCTGCATGCTGAGCAATAGGAACATTTAGCATGCTTGAATAAAGCAGAGCCTGTCTCATAATCATCGGATTCATAACTGGCATACCATCGTCAGTAAACCCAACCGCACCTGCTTCCTTTAAAAGTGCCATTTCAGTCAATTTTTCTTCCGAAGTGGTGATTTTAGCATAAAACTCAACGTTTACATGCGAGGTTTCAAGTGCTCTGTATTTCAGATGCTTAGCTAAAATAACATTATCAATTGCTGGAACAGTGTTGGGCTGGCAAACTACAGTTGTAACTCCTCCTGCAGCAGCGGATTTACTTCCTGTATATATAGTTTCCTTATGCTCCTGACCAGGTTCACGAAAATGCACGTGAATATCAACAAGGCCTGGCATCAGAACAAGCCCTTTGCAGTCTATAACCTCGTCAATACCACTTGGAACTCCATTTGAAAACAGCGATTCGCCAAAATCAACAATTTTACTTCCTTCAGTTAAAAGCGAGCCATTTATATCAAGTTTTGTTTCAGGATCAATAATACGAGCGTTTATATATGCTATTTTGTAGTTTTCCTTCTGTCCTGTTTCTAATAAATTCCAAATTTGAGTCATTATATTTGAGTGCTAATTGTAAATTAAAACTAAAGGTTTTTAGAATGAAATGCAATTGAAACCGTTAAACTAAAAGTTGCTAGAGTGATTCATCAATTATTGATAAATCAAACACTATACTTGTAATAGCTATTATTTATTAATAGGGGGGCTAGATGGGTAAAGAATTTGAATCCGAAAAAAATCACTCAAAAGATAGTGATAACAATAAGGGTACGACCTTGTCAGGAAACACGCTAAGAGTTGCATCAACAGCGCTAGCTTTTATGCTTCTTGGCCCTGTAGGTGGTATGGCTGTTGGAGCTTTAGCGCTTGCAGATCATGGATCAAAAGGTAAATTTTCTGAGGCAGGAAAGGATTTAGCATCTGGTACAGGGAATATATTAGAAAGTTTATGGAAAGGAATAAAATCACTGGTAGAGCAACTTTTGCCACATGAAAAAAAGCAAGAAGTCAGTTTAAATGGTTCCGGAACAAATAGAAAAGGACATGGCTCAGCTGAAATTAATAACCATAATACCTTGAGCACTCAGGAAGTAAAAGCACAAGCAAAAAAAATAGGAGAAGAACTCAAAAAAGCACTAAC
Source organism: Wolbachia endosymbiont of Folsomia candida (assembly GCF_001931755.2). Classification (NCBI taxonomy): domain Bacteria; kingdom Pseudomonadati; phylum Pseudomonadota; class Alphaproteobacteria; order Rickettsiales; family Anaplasmataceae; genus Wolbachia; species Wolbachia endosymbiont of Folsomia candida. Next base: position 564,841 of record NZ_CP015510.2, on the reverse strand, counting down.
TGGTGATCAAGCAGGCCAGAATAGAGTAAACGATATCTCTGAGCAACAAGGCATGGAACGTTAATGTAAGCAACGGAGGCTATATGTCGAAGTATAAAGTGTCAAAGTATGAATCTGCGATTGTAGATAGAGTAGAGAAAAAAGCTGATGTGATAAATAATAAACCTTATGTGAAGCCAAATAATTCACATAATATAAAAACACATTCTTCTTTCGGTGATTTTAAAACTGGTATAAAGCATGGCGCTTATGCTTACATAGGAATCACGCTTGCAAGTATGATTGCAGGACCGTTGCTCCTTGTAACTGCTCCTTATTTAATCATGCCATTTGCTTTATTTATGTTTAACCCTGCAATTTGGGCTGGAGTAGGAGCGGCTTGTATATTCGCATTTGGAATGGGCGAAAGTTTAGTTAAACCTTTAACGCGCTCAATTGAAGGCAAAGGCACATCTTCTTTAGGCAATGCTCTGAGGGCAGCATCAACAGCTATCGCTTTCACATTACTTGGTCCTGTGGCTGGGATCGCTGTTGGAGCTGTAGCACTTACAGATTATGCATTAAAAGGTAAACTTACTGAAATGGGGCAAGATCTATTATCTGGAACAGGAAATATATTACAGAACTTATGGAAAGGACTAGTAGAAAAGCTTTTGCCATGGGGAAAAGTAGAAGAGCAAAGTAGAGAAAAAAATGGAAAAGCATTCACTGCTCATGCTTCTTCTGAAAGTATGAGTAATGCAAAAGACCAAATAAAAAGTCATGAAAGTTTTAGTGCTGAGGTTAAAAAACAAGTAAACGAACTAGACAACCCATTTGTAAAAGCTACAGATAGCAAAAACTCAGCTTGTATTCAAAACATACTAAATAGAACTGAACATCAAGAAAGTAGGGAACGTTAATAAATCTTTCTCGAAACTCTACTACTGGTATCATCCAAGTAACCATACTCTTGTCATCCTGTAAAGGTCAACTAATTCATTGACAAATTTTGCAAAAAGCTCAAAGGAGTAATACCTCCAAGAGCTTGATGCGGCCTGTGTTCATTGTAATAAATTAAATATCTAAACAATTCATCCTTAAATTCTTGAACGGTCTCAAACGTTGTTCCCTCAATCAAATCATCATTTAAAGTCCGCCAAAAGCGCTCTACTTTTCCATTTGTTTGTGGTCTATATGGCCTTGTATATAAATGCTTTAAGCCAATTTCAACTAACATTCTTTCAAATGGATGTCCATCCAAATTACTTCTTGATGCAAACTCTGGTCCATTGTCTGTCATTACTTCTTTGAACTGAATACTGTAACTTTGCTTTATATAATTAAAACATCTGAGCACTGCAAACATTACATTCAGACTCTGAATATTTTCTAAAACTTCTGCCCATGCTATACGGCTTGCATCGTCTATTACACACACTAAATAGTATCTTTTGCTCTCATTTATTATCATATCTTTACTCAGATAATGACAGTCTATATGTGCCAATTCTCCAGCTTTTTCCCTGATTATCTTTCTCTTCACCTCTTTTTCTTTTGTGCTCAACTTATTCATGCCGGCTCTCTTAATAATATTATATATACCAGATGGAGAAGGTGTTTTGTTGCCCAACTTTTTTGCTAGTATAGCACAAATTTCATATTTATTTATCCCTTTTTTCCGCTCCTCTATAACTGCTTTTTCTATTTCAATATCTGTTCTTCTACTTTCCCATCTTGGACCTCTTTTTCTTGGTAAAAACTCTTTTTCTAATCCGCTATTTCTATACCTATTATAATATTTACAGAATGTTTGTCTGTTGATTCCATTAGCGTGATAAAAATCGCCTACAAATCTATAAAATGGATGCTTTTTTGCCTTTGTTTGCTCATATTCTTTGATCAAAAATCTCCATTTACTTTGGTAATTTCTCTCTAAAGTTTTATCTTCTGTGTTTCTTCTCATACCTAACTCCCTCAAAAATGTTTCTTTTATCTTAACATTTTTGTCATCGAATTAGTTGACCTTTACAGTTCGTATGGAGCTCATTTCACATAAGGATTTTTATTTTTTTTCAAAAGCAGCCTAACAGGTACACCATCTACAAAAAAATCTTTTCTGAGATTATTCATTAAATAGCGTTTATAACTTTCATCAACATTCTCAGGTACATTACATATTAAAGAAAAAGCAGGTGGAGTGGTCCCAATTTGAACAATATATTTCATTTTAATAGCTCTACCTTTTACAAGTGGATGAGGATGTTTTTCTACAGTTTCTATAAGCCAATTATTCAATTTTGCGGTGCTGATCTTCTTATTCAAAGATTCATTTATTTCAAGGCATTGACCTATAACATCACTACAGCGCATACCCTTCAGTGCAGAGATTGTTATGGTTGGCACTTCTAAAAATAGCCTAGTGACTTCTTGTTGTTTTACGAACTTTATTAATTTACTTCTATCATCTTTATTTATTAGATCCCATTTATTTAAAGCAATGATTATTCCCTTACCTGCTTTGATTGCAGCTTCACCAATTGATAAATCCTGTTGTTCAATGCCAAGCAGAGAATCCAGCATCAAAATCACAACGTGAGAACGCTTTATTGATTCTAAGCTTTTTTCAACAAATCTTGATTCTAACTCGTCTGTAACATTAGCTTTTCTTCGAATTCCTGCAGTGTCAATAAGAGTAATTAGCTGTCCCTCATGATCGTATACAATATCTACAGAATCACGTGTTGTGCCTGGCTCTGAGCTCACTATTACTCTGTTTTCTGTAAGTAAACTATTTAAAAAAGTTGATTTTCCAACATTTGGGCGGCCAATAATCGAAATTCTTAATTTACTGCTGGATTTACAGTCGCTTAATTGACCTTCTTCATTTAAACCTTTAATAGCATCGGACAATGCATCATAAAGATCAGCCATTCCAAGGTTATGCTCAGCAGAGATGTATACTGGCCCAAGAAATTTAAAAAATTGCAAATAATCAACATTTTCTGACCTATGGCTTTCGCACTTATTTGCTATCAATATTACAGGCTTATTCGTTTTTTTCTTCAGCCACTTTGAAAATTCTTTATTCTGGTCGTTTTGCACTTTTGCATCAACAAGAAAGAAAATTATATTTGCATTGGATAAAGAAAATTCTATTTGCTCAATTACCTGCAGTGAAAAATTAGTTTGATCGTTCCAGCCACCTGTGTCTATAACCTTAAATTCTAAATCGCTAATTCTGCCTATTCCTTCTCTTCTATCTCTTGTTACTCCTGGAATATTGCTGACTACCGCTGCTTTTCTTCCAACCAACCTATTAAAAAGAGTTGATTTGCCAGCATTTGGTAAGCCTATTATAGCGATTTTTAGCATGATTTAAAGGGATGTAAAAGTAGAGTATAAACGAAATCTTATAATTTAACTATTGACTTTATAGACCATATGAATACCCTAATGAATATCCTAGGATAAGAATATATTCTTTTATTATGTGGAATGGAGGGTTTATGCATAATTCAATTGAGACAAATGAAACTATAATAATAAATTCAGATCAAGTTGTTCAATCAACTGCTGAAAATTTTAAATTAGGAGTACCTTACACCAAAAATACACGTATATATAACTATATACCTTTGGCCAAGGCATTGGAGAACCTCAATGACCCATCCAAGTCACATCTAAATAAAGAGCTTTATTTAGATATAAAGGATCAAAAAACTCAAGAATTTGTGAATTCAATTCAAAAAGGGCTTGCTGAATATACAGGTAATGATTCTGTAGACGTGAGGTTAAGAGGAAAAGAAGATAAATCGTTTACTGCATGGGTATCGTTAAAAGACGGAAAAGAAGGTGAGTTAAAATTTGATAACTCATTTCCTGGTGAAGCATTAAAGAATAGTAATCCAAAGATTGGGGCTTTTACATTGGTATCTCCAGAAGATAAAAGGTTGGCGCGTGTTTCACAAAATGACGATGGTGTAAGGCTGTATCAAATACTCAATGGGTCTTCTACAATTAAATTTAACTGGAAAGTGGACGATAGAGATTGCAGCATTACTTTTACTATTAGTAGAAGAGATGATGGAAAGGGTAATGATAACGATTATGATGTGGTTTGTACTGATATGGGTGACAATACAAGTTTTGATGACTTAAAGAAAAACGAAGCTGTAAAGATAAAAATTGGCTATTACGAGAATAAGAATTTTGATAAGTATAATGACATGACTCTGACAAAATTGGCCTTATTAGATCGAAACTTACAAGGAGTTGAAGCAAGTGAAGTACTAACAAATCTAACAAGTGCAAACACACAGCAGGTGCAAGCTGCTGCTGGAAAGAGTGCCAATTAATTTTAGCTTCATTAACTGTACATTTCGCTACTTGTTAGTGGAATGTATGGTTGGGTTAAAGTTGACTTTCCTGCATTTGGTAGGCCCACTATGGCAATTTCTAACATGGAACACCTATAAAAACAAAGTATATATAATGTAGTTTCATGATCAAAATAGCTTCAATGTATTGATTTTTTTATTTTTTTTATTTATAATTAATAAAGAACAAAGTGAGAAGATAACTTGTAATGTCCTCTAAATTAGAAGAATTTGATCAACATGAAAAGCCTCATAGTTTAACAGGTGGTATCGAACATAAAGCTGTAACTACTGTTAATAATGAATCTAGTAATGATATCTATTTCGATGCCCTAGAAGAGTTGATGCAGAATGATCAGTATTATAATGCTGCAAATTATGGATTGATAAAAAATTCAGAGATTTTTAAAAACAAACAAACGATAGCATTAGCTTTATATAACCAGCCAAGTTCTGATAAGCTTGAAATAAGAAATAAGCCTAAATTAGAGTGGAAAGATAGTGAAGAATTTAAACTTATGAAATTTGAACTACATGGATGTGGCTATACTGCAGAATTTGCAAGTGGCAAGCAGATTATGACTATTACAGGTAAAAATGCTTACATAGTTACTCCAGATTTTATGGATTCTAGTATAAAGAGAAAAAAAGACAAGAGAGAGAATGTAAACAAAGGTATTCCTGGATATTATGATGACAATCCAGCAATAAAGTCCGAAGTAAAGTTTAACGTTATGGTTATGCTCGATACAACAATTAATGTAGGTAGTCTGTTTAGAGTTGAAAGTAATACATGGAATCCATCAATCCTAGCTATGAATGTAGCATCAAATAAAGCGTTGAGTACTGCAAGAGGACGTGGAGCTTCCGCTGGATATCATGTAAGTAGTGAGCAAAAAGACTATACAAAGTTTACTATAGGTGCCAGCACTTTCAAAATAGAGGTAAACAAAAAAAGGGCTATAAATTACTATAAAGGAAAAAAATATCATCCAGATTGGGTAGATTCACTAATAAAAGCATTGCCAGCATTGGAGTCAATCATAAGAGCGGTTTATAGTACTGTAGTAAAAATATTAAGTCAATCCTGTAAAGAAAAAATAAAAGTAGATAAAGAAGGAAACTTGGAGCTTAATTTAGCGCAAAAAAACATTTTGATAAATGGAGAAATTTTGAATCAAACTCAAGATATTGCCTTGCAAGGTATAGCCAATGTTGGAATATTAGAGAGAGGAACAGAAACCGAGCAAGTTATAGATGCGCGTTCCAATGTTAAAACGTTGGAAGGAGAAACAGGGACGAAATTGACACAAGCAGGTGCTTCAATAAACGAAGAAATTGTGAATGAGAAAGTAGGACGTCAAGAGTATTGGCTAGAAAAACTTAAATATGCTGCTAAACAATTTGGTAAAGCTGGTACCACATCAGAATATCCTGGAGTGCCAAAAGAGCAACAGTTATCTATCGATTTAGGTAATAGAAAAATTTTTGGTATAATAAACAGAATTTTACATTGGATAGAGAGTAAATTTACATATTTTTTTGCGCGTTATAATTTATTTCCAGAGGTTGGAACTAAAGAAAGAAAAGTTCCATGGACTAACACTAAAGTCAAGTATTTTACTCCAAATGAGCAAGCTGAACATGCTTTATACATTGGTGAAGAAAATGGAGATTTAAAGTTATACGACTCAAAAGGTAAGTTATATGATACAACGGGTAAAATAAGTAAAGGAAAAAAAGGCTATGTAGCTTACGTACTTACACTTGATGGGAGATTAATAACCCATGAACATATTAATGCCGGCAAAGAAGGGTATGCTTATCGTCATTCAACGCTTGCAGGTGGCAAACCAATTATATGTTCTGGTTTGATTCAGGTAATAGATGGTAAAATAACATATATAGATAACAATAGCGGGCATTACAAGCCAGAAGCAGCAAATGTACGTAATGCTGTGGAGAAATTTAAGGAGCTATTTTCAGAGAATGCAAAAGTTGTTTGTTTTGGTTATTTTAAAAGATTATTAAAGCAAATTCCATTTATACGTAAAATTCCGATTCCAACAAAAAAAGAGTCAGTAGAAAATTTCTTAGAGAGGATGGAAGAAAAAGGAGAAGATGGATTAACTGAATACGAAAGGTATTTTGCCAAAGTAAAAAAAGATAATCAAGAATATGCAAATCAGTTGGACTGTCAATCGGTTTATACTAAAGTGGTTTCTTCTAATTATGAGCCAATTCCTATCTCAGATAGTAATAATCCGAGAGAAGTAAAAATGATAGTAGAACACTCAATAAGAAAAATAATTGGTGCAGGTTATGGTCATAAACCAAAAATTGATGTAGAGCGTTATAACGGGAAGACCTGTGGTATTAGTGTAACTTTCCATGATGAAAATGATCGCAGTAGATTCATTGAGGTTTTAGATTCAGAGCAATGCAGCTATGTATTACGTACTCAGGAAAATAAATATAAAATTACGATGAGTACAGAGCAAGCTAATGAATTCATAAAAGATGGATTAAAAATTGAAATAGACAGTATTAAGCAATTAGATACAATAACTCGAGGTCATTCTATCAGAAGTGCTGGGTAAATAAATGTAACTTGCATTTTTTATGAATTATTGTTAGCATATGAAAGAAGTCGGGGCGTAGCGCAGCCTGGTAGCGCACTTGGTTTGGGACCAAGGGGTCGGGAGTTCAAATCTCTCCGCCCCGATTTAATGCACGATTCCATGTGTGAGAGTTTTTTAAAGCAGTACAATTATATTATAACTCAACTATCAAGTTTATAAAATAATTGACACTGTTAATTTTCTAATTTATAAATAGATCTTTGACCGAAGGAGGTATAGAATTTGATTGAAGTATCAGTTCATCATGGTGATGTAGACAGAGCTCTTCCAGTATTGAAAAAAACAATTCAAAAGGAAGGTAGAAGCTTAAAAATAAAAAAACGGTATCATGAAAAAAAATCAGAAAAAAACGCTAAAAAAAAAGCTGAAGCTAGAAAAAAGAGGCACCAGCAACAGTGCAGAAGGCAGCGTTACGGTTGGTAGTTTTTACTTAAGTTAATTATTGGTTATTTTATGAATATTCACGAATATCAAGCAAAAGAGATTTTGCATAAATTTAATGTACCAGTGCCGAAGGGCTTTCTTGCTACATTTTCGGAAGCGATGAAAGCTCAGCTAGACCAGTTAAAGTCTGATATATTTGTAGTTAAAGCTCAAATCCATGCAGGTGGAAGAGGTAAAGCTGGCGGTGTCAAACTTGCAAAATCTTCCGAAGAAGCTCGGAAATTTGCAGAAAGTATGCTAGGGTTAACTTTGGTTACTCATCAAACTGGACCAAACGGGCAGCAAGTAAGAAAAGTGTACATTGAAGAAGGCTCAAGCATTAAAAAAGAGTATTACCTAAGTCTAGTAGTTGATCCAAAATCAAGCAGGCCAACATTCATATTTTCCTCAGAAGGTGGAATGGATATTGAAGAAGTGGCAAAGAATTCTCCTGCAAAAATTGTAAATTTTGATGTTGATCCTGCTGCTGGCTTTACAAGCTTTGATAACAGCAAATTGAGTAGCAGTTTTGGCCTGAATTCAGAGCAAATAGAAAAAATATCGAGCATTGCAAAGAATGTATATGATGCATTTATTGCAACTGATGCAAGCCAAATTGAAATTAACCCTCTAGTTGAAACAAATTCTGGAGATTTTATTGCACTGGATGCCAAGATGAATTTTGATGACAATGCTTTATATCGTCATCCAGAAATTGTGGAGCTTCGTGACTATGATGAAGAAGTAAAAGAGGAAGTGGAAGCTTCAAAGCATGGACTCAGTTATATCAAAATGGATGGTAGTATTGGTTGCATGGTAAACGGTGCTGGTCTTGCTATGGCAACAATGGATATAATAAAGTACTACGGAGCAGAGCCTGCTAACTTTTTGGATGTTGGCGGTGGAGCAAGTAAAGAGACTGTAACCGAAGCATTTAAGATAATATTATCCGATAGTAACGTAAAAGGCATTTTGGTTAACATATTTGGTGGCATAATGCGTTGTGACATTATTGCAAATGGTATTGTTGAAGCTGCAAAAGAAATGAGCATCAAAGTACCTTTAGTGGTTAGATTGTCAGGTACTAATTTTGAGGAAGGAAAAAAAATCTTAGAGAAATCAGGGTTAAACATTATTGCTGCAGATGAGCTTGGTGAAGCTGCACAGAAGATAGTAAAAGAGGTGAAGTAGAGTATGTCCGTTTTAGTAAACAAAGATACAAGATTAATATGCCAGGGTTTTACTGGTGCACAAGGTACATTTCATTCAGAGCAAGCAATTGACTACGGAACAAAAATGGTAGGAGGTGTAACACCAGGAAAGGGTGGTAGCACTCATCTGAATCTTCCAGTTTTTAACACTGTAGCAGAAGCTAAAGAAAAAACCGATGCAAATGCTACAGTTATATATGTGCCAGCTAAATTTGCTGCAGATGCGATACTTGAAGCAATAGATGCAAAAATAGAGTTGATAGTCTGCATCACAGAGGGCATTCCTATACTTGATATGGTGAAAGTTAAGCGTGCACTCATTGGCTCAAAAAGTCGATTAATTGGTCCTAACTGTCCTGGAATTATTACACCTGAAGAATGCAAAATAGGGATTATGCCAGGTCATATTCATAAGCGTGGACACATAGGGATTATGTCTCGTTCTGGAACTTTAACTTATGAAGCTGTAGCACAAACAACTGCTGTTGGTCTTGGTCAATCTACATGCATTGGAATTGGTGGGGATCCTGTTCACGGCATGACATTTGTTGACTGCATGGAACTATTTCTAAAAGATGACGATACTCATGGAATTGTGGTTATTGGTGAAATAGGTGGAAACGAAGAAGAAGATGTGTCGCATTTTGTAAAGACAGAAAAAACTAAAAAGCCAATAGTTGGATTCGTAGCAGGTCAAACAGCACCTCCAGGTAGACGCATGGGGCACGCTGGAGCGATTATCTCTGCTAGCGGAGGAAGTGCTGATGCAAAGCTAGAGGTTATGAAAAGTGCTGGTATTGTAGTTGCGGAGACTCCAGCTATAATTGGCAAAAAAGTATTGGAAGTGATGAATTAGGCTAAATCCCTTTTAAAATCTCCTCGCTATTGTTTCTTAAACCACTCAGATAAACGGATACCCTTTTCAGGCAACTTTAGTTACTCTGGCTATAACAGTTGCAAAAGATAAAACCTTTAATTTACTAAAAGTTAAACAGCAAGCCAACTTCAATATTATGAGTAGCTATATCATCTGCTAGTGCTATAGGAATACTAAAATAACGATAGCCAAGGAAAGTTTTTATTTCTGGAATTATGGAATAATCAACACCAAGTTTTACTTGATAAGCAAACCAAGGAACATTTAGTGGCATTAGGTCTTTATTTGGCTCATTGACTTTTTTTAATCTAAAAACAGTTGGACCTATTCCAAGTCCTGCATATGGAGCAAATTTTGTATTTTGAATCCTAGGATTATAATAAAAATTTAACAAAAATGTAAATATCCCTGCTGATTTATCAAATATTGGAGTAGCATTACTATCTTTAATATTTACCTTGGAATACATAACTTCAAAATCAACCCTACCATTTTCTGCAGCATAGTAACCTAAAGATGCACTGCCAAGCCACTGAAAATCAACTTTACCGTTAAATTGCTTGATGTTTTCAAATTGTTTTGTTGCTACGGTCTTTATGATAATATTAATATAATGATCTTCTTTGATCAAATTTATGATTCTGTCTCCTATTGCTTTTATGCCACTAACAAATAATTCTGAGCTATCAGAGTATACTTTGCCTCCACTAATGCTAGCATAAAAACCACAACCTTTATTACTTTGTGACCGTTCTTCTGAAGCATGCTCATTATCAGCAATATTCATAGCATGAGCACTCAAAATATTTTCAGACTTTTCTTCATATTTGAAGACCTCTAGGGATGTTTCCTTTTCAGTAACCTCTTCAACATGTGCAATGCTAGGTTTATCTTCACTAGACTTCTTTCGAAACTCTACTTCTGTGGAAAATTGCGTTGTCGCTTCAGTGCTCAAATCCTCATGTATGTTCAATACACTGCGGTTTTCCGCTCCGTGTGCTCCTAGCACTTGCCTCTCACAAGCGAGTTTCGAAAGAAGTCTACTATTTCCAACTTCTGAAGGGGCAACTTGTATTTCAGTAACTTCCTCAGTGTTTGAATTGTTGGTAGTAAAAAAATAGATGCATGAAAATAAAGCAAAAAGTAAAGCAACAGATCTCTTAATTATCATGAATGAACTCATAACTTACAACTTATAATATAATTATTACACATATTTTAGTACTATGCAAAAATTAAGGAAAAATACTCCCAATTAAATAATTATTTTCAATCCCTATAATATTAGCCTGTACAATGCTTTTAGCTGGTAATTGTGATTTTAATTTTACCAGCGCAAAATTTTCTGCTCTACCTATACAATTTTGTTCAACTAGAACACTTTGCTCAACTCCTACCAAAGATTGATAAAAATTATCCATCATCTCTTTATTGATTTCTCTTAAATGTTTTACTCGCTCTTTTCGCACATTTTCTGGCACCTGTGGCATTCTTGCAGCAGGTGTGTTTTTTCGCTCTGAGTATGGAAAAGCATGTAGGTAAACTATGTTTGCTTCTCTTAATAGATTAACTGTATCCTGAAACATTTGATCAGTTTCTGTTGGAAATCCAGCGATAATATCAGCACCAAATGCTATATCAGGTCTTAAACTCTTCACTTTGTTACAAAACTCTATCACTTGCTCTCTGTTGTGACGGCGTTTCATCCTTTTTAATATCAGATTATTGCCAGATTGCAGGCTTAAATGTAAATGAGGCATTAATCTTGGCTCATTGATTATTAAATCAAGCAACTCATCATCAACTTCAGCAACATCAATAGAAGAGAGTCTGAGTCTCTTTAGCTCTGGTATATCTCTTAAAACTCTTCTAATCATTGAACCAAGTGAGGGCTTGCCAAATAAATCTACGCCATAGTCTGTGATATCAACTCCGGTAAACACTACCTCTTGATAATGATTTTCTATAAAGACTTTGATTTGCTCTATAATATTGTTTATTGGTACGGACCTATTATCTCCTCTTGCTTCAGTAATTGAACAAAATGTGCAACTGTGGTTACAACCGTTTTGAACCTCGATAAATGCTCTTGATTTATCTTCAAATTTATTAAGTAAAACAGGCTCTGACTTACTTGATGTATTCTTATTTACCAATATCTTATCACTACTTGGTAAATAGCTTTCAGTGATTAGTTTATCCTTATTACCCAATACTCTACTCACACCAGGGATGTTAATATAGGATTCATGGTCTAATTGAACAGCGCAACCAACTACTATAATTTCTTTACTTGGATCGTTTTTATAAATCTTGCGTATTTTTTGTTTTACTTGGCGTTCTGCTTCATTTGTTACTGCACAGCTATGCACAACAACAACATTTTCTCTCTCTGCCTTTTTTAATGCTTCTTTGATTAACTCACTCTCATAAAAATTCAGGCGACAACCAAATGTTATTACTTCATTCATGCTAGCATCGTTCAGTCTGACAGGACTACTTGTTTCAAAATTTCCTCTTGCTCTTTAGCATGAACGCTAGCATAACCACATGCAGGAGATGCTGCCATAGGCCGCGCAATGCACTTTGGTCTTTTTGCTTCAATATTAAGGCCAGAAAGCACCTCTTCTATCAATGGGTTAACAAAAAACCATCCTCCCATATTTTTTGGCTCTTCTTGACACCACACAACTTCGGCATTTTTATATTTCTCAAGTTCCTTACTCAGTTTATCTACAGGAAACGGATAAAACTGCTCTAAGCGTATTACTGCGACATCGTTTATTTTTTGTGTTTCGCATGCTTCAATTATATCATAGAAAACTTTACCGCTACATATTATCACTTTCCGTATTTTGTCGTTTGAAACTAAATCTTTTCTATATTCTGGAATCACTGCGCAGAATGTCCCTTCAAAGTCAGATAAATCAGAAACTGCTTTTTTGTGACGTAATAACGACTTAGGTGTAAATACCACCAAAGGTTTACGAAAATCTCTGTGAATCTGTCTGCGCAAAGCGTGAAAATAGTTAGCAGGAGTCGAGCAATTGACAATTTGCATATTATCTTCAGCACAAAGTTGCAAAAACCTCTCTATACGAGCAGAGCTATGCTCAGGCCCCTGCCCTTCATAACCATGAGGCAATAGTAAAACTAAACCACTTGATCTCAGCCACTTCGTTTCTGCAGATGCAATAAATTGGTCAATCATAATTTGAGCACCATTTGCAAAGTCACCAAATTGCCCTTCCCATAGCACTAATGAATACGGAGAATCAAGACTATAACCATATTCAAAGCCCATCACGGCATACTCTGATAAAGCGCTATCTATAACCTCAAAGTGAGCTTGCTTTTCATTTATGTTATTTAGTGGAATAAATGCTTCCTCCGTCACTTGATCAATTAGCCTTGTATGACGATGTGAGAAAGTTCCACGACCAGAGTCTTGACCTGACAAACGCACTCCTATTCCTTCCGTTAATAGCGATGCAAATGCAAGGCTTTCACCTGTTGCCCAGTCTATATTACCACCGGAATTTATATTATCTATTCTTCCATCTAGTATTCTTCTGACCTTATTATTGATATTAAAGCTACTTGGAATATTGGTATTTATATGTACGCCTAATTTCTTTAATTCACCTTGGGAAACCCCAGAATCCGTATAGTATTCACTCAAATCATTCAACCTTGCTCTTCTTAATTTTGACCAAACTCCACCAAACCAATCAGCTTTCTTGGGAACAAAACCCACTGACTCCTCAAGGTTTTTATCCAATTTTGCTCTGAATTCACTGCGTAATTTGATTACTTCATCACCACCTAATACTTTCTCTGCAATCAACTTCTCCTCATAAAGTGTCGCTGGAGTTTCGTGTTTTGATATTAACTTATACATGAGCGGCTGAGTGAAATTTGGCTCATCGCCTTCATTGTGACCATATTTGCGGTAACATATTATGTCAATCACCACATCTTTTTTGAACTTTTGTCTATATTCCATTGCAAGGTTTGCAGTGAAACTCACAGCTTCTGGATTATCACCATTCACATGAAATACTGGAGCTTCTATTGATTTCGCCACATCAGTGCAATAAAAAGAGGATCGTGCACAGCACGGATTCGCAGTAAATCCAACTTGATTGTTTATAACAACGTGTACTATGCCGCCCACCTTATAACCTTCAATATTACTTAAAGTTAGTGTTTCAGCAACCACGCCCTGCCCTATAAAAGCTGCATCACCGTGTATTGCTATCCCAAGTACAGAATTATTTTTTGTTTCTTGTTTTGCCCTTATTCTACCAACCATCACAGGATTTACCGCTTCAAGGTGAGATGGATTAGGACACAAACTTAAATGCATTTTTTTACCACTTGGTAGTTCTCGGTCAGAAGAATAACCAAGGTGATATTTAACATCACCAGAAACCTCAAGACCTGCTGGATATGCAAGATTCCCTTGAAATTCAGATAGCATTGCAGAGTATTCTTTTCCCATAACTTTAGTTAGAACATTAAGCCTGCCGCGATGTGCCATACCAAGAACTACTTCTTGCATACCAAAAGCTGCGGAATCACTAATAATTTTCTCAATTGCAACAACGGCTGACTCTCCTCCCTCTATAGAAAAACGCTTATATCCAGGAAATTTCATATGAAGAAACTGCTCGAACATTTCAGATTCAATCAAATGACTCAGTATTTCTCTTTTATTTTGTGAATCCAGTTTGTAGTTTTGATTTTCTATTTTGTCTTGCAGCCATATTCTTTCTTCATAAGAAGAGATATGCATAAATTCAAAACCAATATGTTTGCAGTAAATGTTCCTATAGATTTCAGCATCAGACGCTGGAGGTAGATTCGAATATTTTTTGTAATCTATTGATTGATTCTCATTTGGCAATAATGGATCAAGATCTGCAAAAAAATGACCATAAGATCTAAAGAAATTTGCCGAACTAGAGCCAAGACCATCTGTTTCAGCTATATTCTGCACATTGTTGGATTCTGTGCTATTAATACCTATATCACTCGAAAAAATTCTGTGCCAATCTTCTCCAATTGATTTATCCCCTTGCAGATAACGATTATATATTTCTTCTACAAATTCCGCGTTATCCCCATGAAGGCAGGAATTATTTTTTAAGTCAGGCATAGCTACTATATTAGATATCAAATACTTATAAGTATAACTTAAGTTTTTTAAAAAAGAACTTTTTTGATCTCCATAAATTAAACCACACCTATTGTATTACCTTTATCTTGTAATTGTAAATTACTTCTAAGATACTCTGCTCTTGCTTCCTTAAGTTCAGATGAAGGTTCTGGGAATGCAGCACATACAGCACTGTATGCATAATATACTGCAAGAACAGTCAAAACTGTTGCAACGAGTAAAATTACAATTTTGTCATTTAAATCTAAAATTTGGTTGTCCGATGCTTTACTACACCCCACAGCTAATTCATAGAGCATTCCTACTGCAAGACATGCTAATGGTATCGCAAGAACAGAATAGTAAAGCGCTTCCTTGTAACTATGAGCGCCAAGTAATTCTCCAATGACACTTCTATATTCAACATAATCCACTGGTTTTTTACCATAATTATCCTTTATATCTGGATTAGCACCTGCCCTTAAAAGCATTTTCGCAAGGTTTGTATATTTTTGTTCAAAAGGTTGGAAGCCTTTAGTATGCTTATAGCGATATTGACATAATCTATGCAATGGTGTTTGGCCATTTTCATCTTGTATATTAGTATTAGCATTTTTTTCTAACAGAAACTGTAATACGTTACAAAGTTCAAAACTAAGATAGGAATCAAAAAGATAATGTAATGCTGATTTACCATTATTGTCTATTACGTTAGGGTCAGCCCCATTATTTAAAAGCAGTTTTATAGTATTATCTGTACTTCTTCCCAATGCATAATGTAATGCTGTTTTACCATGCTCATCCTTTTTATTTAAATAATCACGTTTCTCATACTTTTTAAATGATTCATTATTAAATAATTTACTTATAAACTGTGGATAATCACATGAGCAAGCATCGCATACTAAATTAGACAATTCCTCTATAGATTCTTCACCACTTAGTAGAGTTTTATCTAATTTTTGTCTTTTTTCCCTACAAATCTCACTTAGAACATCACTTAAAGTCTCATCCAGAAATTTATCAACTTTCTCCTTAGGTTCATTACTAAGTATTTTATATGCTGCACCCAATGCTTTAAATTTTTCTTCTGCCTGCTTTTTCTCATCTTCACTCTCATTTGAATGTTTATCAGGATGATATTTCAGAGCTAATTTTCTATATGCTTTTTTGATTTCCTGTTCACTAGGATTATTACTTGAATTAAACTCTAATACTGCTAGAGCTTCCTCTCTTTCCATTGTCATAGTATTCTATTCCTACTGCAGCTTATATAATTAATTTTACATTATTGTAGATATAATAGCAAGTCCCTTAAAAAGAAGCTTTTTATAAATTAAACTACACCTAACTGCTACCTCGTGTTACATCACCTTCTAGACCCATCACCCTTTCACTTTCAACTTCAACAAATTCATGGGAAGGTTTAGTTGGAAAAAATGTAGGTTTTATAAAAGCGTACAGAGCGTTATATGTACATAATAATGCAGGCAGTGCTAGAATTACTGCTGGTATGAAATACAAAGGAAATGCAGCACCATAAATTGCAAAACGTATTGCAATACAACAAAGAGAAAAAGCAAATACTGTATTTAACATCAGATATTCTTTGTCAATACCACCATACTGCACTAGCAATTTCTTAACATCATTATTATAACCATACGGTAAAAATAATTCTTTAGCGCGATCACGTGGTTTACCAGTATCATAATGGTCACGAACATGTCCCATTAAATACCCATTAGCACTTTTTTTTGGCTCTGCACCGTATTGCAGGAGTAATTTTATGACATCAACATGACATTTTCTAGAAGCAGAGTATAATGGATCCGATAAATTAGGATCTGCATGACGTTTTAGTAAAAATTCTACAATGCCAGTGTGACCAATTAAGCAAGCACTGCTTAATGCAGTAAAAGTAGAAAAAAATGATTTGTCTTGTGAATTAATGTCTGCACCATATTGTATCAGCAACTCCACAACTTTGATATTGCTTATTTTTCTCAAACAAACAGTAGTCAATGGTGAGTAGCCTAAAAAGCCAATCTTAAGTTTAGCATCTGCTCCATATTTTAGAAGTAATTCAACAACTTCAGCATTACACTCTTTTCCAAAATAAATCGCTGTACCTAGTGCTGTAAAACCTTTTTCTGGACGATAATTAATATAATTACCAAATTTTTCACCTTCACCACTCTTAAATTTAGAAAGTAACTTGTCTAAAAAATCCTTCTTCTCATTTAAAATAGCAAAATGTAAAAAGTTTAATAGATCCTCTCTGGAGTTAATTTGATCTAAATCTTCGTCACAAAGTTTTATCGCTTCCTCTGCAGATTGATTAGTAAGAACAGCATACGCTGTGCCTAATTTTTTAAATTTTTCTTCTGCCAGCTCTTTCTCATCTTCACTCTCATTTGAATGTTTATCAGGATGATATTTTAGAGCTAATTTTCTATATGCCTTTTTGATTTCCTGTTCACTAGGATTGTAACTAGGATTGTAACTTGAATTAAACTCTAATACTGCTAGAGCTTCCTCTCTTTCCATTGCCATAATGTTGCCCCCTATCACAACCTATATGAGTAATGATACCTTATTGTAGAATATAATAGCAAGCCCTTTGAAATTGGATTACGCTTAGCAAAAGAAAACCTTTACATTAGACCTTGTATCTTGAATGGTGAGGACTAGCAACACTCAACTAATCTCATTATTATCACTCTTATCATTTTTATTGTTATTACTCACCACAGTGATGGCATATGCACATAATTCTGAGAAAGAAATTCCATTTTCTTGAGATAATTTATACAATTTCTGTAGACTTTCTTTCA
This sequence comes from Wolbachia endosymbiont of Folsomia candida, assembly GCF_001931755.2. Lineage (NCBI taxonomy): Bacteria > Pseudomonadati > Pseudomonadota > Alphaproteobacteria > Rickettsiales > Anaplasmataceae > Wolbachia > Wolbachia endosymbiont of Folsomia candida. The sequence goes on along the minus strand of NZ_CP015510.2, from coordinate 547,332 downwards.
CTTTATTAGGGATATTCCCTCCACGTTCCTTTACAAGCCAAGAGTCTTGATGCTGAATTGGATGAGCATCACTTTTTGGGTTTCCTATATATATTGCAAAAGGCGAACTTTGCCCTTTGAAGTCACATTGTACAGTAAATTTTTTTATAGATTCAGCCATCAAAGACCTCTACCTTTCTTTGTTGGTAATTTCACAGCAGGCGGAATAGGTGGTGCTTTTATGAAATTTTGCATATTAATGACACTGTGTTTACCTTCTAAAGCTCGGCGAACATCAGCCTTGCGCAATTTCGACTCTTCTGCTACCTTCATTCCGTGCTTTGCCATAATATTAGCATGTGCTAGCACTTTTTTTACTAATTCTAAATCACCGTTTAACATTTGAACTAGTGCTTGAAACACCTCTGCTAAAGTGAGTCCATCAGCACTTATAACCTTATTTTCTATAAAATTGACAACTTCTTCAAATTTGTGTTCAATATCACCATCCTTAGGCACAATGGTAACGTAATCGGTGTCTTGATCGTCCATAACTGAAGCACTGTTACTCATAAACTTAAGTTTATACCATATATATGAATACTCTACTATTTTATAGTATGACACGCTATAGTTAAACATTTATTAATAATATGATCACTTATATCAGCAAATTAATTGACAAAAATCAAGGATCAATATCTATAAGCGATTTCATGAATGCTGCTTTATATCATCAAAAATACGGCTATTACATGAGCAAAACCCCACTTGGTAAAGATGGCGATTTTGTTACTGCACCTGAAATCAGTCAATTGTTTGGTGAAGCAATTGCAGTTTGGATCATGCATACATGGGAAAAATTAGGAACACCATCAAAATTTTCTCTAGTTGAGCTTGGGCCAGGTAAGGGAACACTTATTCATGATGTGGTACGAATTACTAAGAAATACAAAGACTTTTTTGATTCAATGTCTATTCATTTAGTTGAAATAAGCCCTGTTTTACGAAACATACAAAAGCAAACTTTAATGGATATAGAAGTTAATTGGCATGAAAACATTGATAATCTGCCAGAGAATCCCACCATTTTTTTAGCAAATGAATTTTTTGATGCTCTTCCAATTGATCAGTTTATTTACCATAATGGACAGTGGTATGAAAATAGAATAGTAATACAGGATGACAACGGATTGAAAATTGCCAGACTCTCTCAATCGGAACTAGCATTATCCAATTCCTGGATCCCAGTGTCACGCACTGGGATGACAGATGGTTTTAATGGTGCAGTAGTAGAAATATGCCATGCTGGAATTGAAATATTAAAAAAACTTGAGAAGAAGATATATAATAATAAGGGAGCCGTCTTAATCATAGATTATGGTTATATATATCCTTCTTATAGGAGCACTTTGCAATCAATAAAGCAGCATAAATATTCCAATTTTCTTGAGAATGTTGGGAGTAGTGATATTACTGCGCTTGTGAATTTTCAAGCGCTGAAAGATTCATTAAAGTACGTAGATTGTGAAATTTCAACTCAAAGAGAATTTTTATACTCCTTTGGAATAAAGGAAAGAGCACAGGCTTTGATGAAAAATGCAAACGAAGCGCAAAAAAATAGGATTTTTAGTGAATTTCTTAGATTGACTGAAAATATGGGCACTCTTTTTAAGACAATAGAACTCTTGCATAGCTAGCTTAAAACCCAAATTTTGGATTAAAAGCAATAGGCTTCTTTCGAAGCCCTACTTTTGCATGCAATTGAGTTGTCGCTGAGGTGCTCAAACCCTCATGTATATCTAATACACTCATGTTTTCTGCTAATACGCCTTCGCTAATACTCTACTTTTCTTTTTGAAAGTATTGACCTTTTTCCTACCATATTTAACGTCTAACGCACCTGGTCTTTTAAAAACCTTTTTGCTTTTGACGTTATGTTTTTTAAACGGTACTTTACTATCAAAATTTGGCTCTCCTTCATTTTGATCGAGTGCAGGTAATTTTCTCTTATCCTGTGGTGTAATGAAAGATAATGCAAACCCTTCAGCTCCTGCACGCGCAGTTCTACCTATACGATGAGTATAGTCGTCTTGCGATTGCGGTATATCATAGTTGATAACATGTTGAATGTGCGGGATATCAAGACCACGAGAAGCTACATCAGTTGCAACCATAATTTGATTACGACCACGGCGAAAAGAATTAAGAACCCTTTCACGTTTTTGTTGTCTTAAATCACCATGAATTGCCAAAGCACTATAATCATCTTTGCGTAGTTTGTCAGCTAGTTGATCTGCCCCATGCTTCGTTTTTACAAAAATAATAACAGATCCTTCTCGTTCAATCAGCTGTGTTAAGAGCTTGTCGTACTTAGCTGATTCTGTAACATATATGATTTCCTGTTTTATTTTTTTAAAAGTTACAATATCATGATCAACGGAGATACGCTCTGGCTGATTAAGATATCGTTCAGCAAGCTTCACTATATTACTCGGAAGAGTTGCAGAAAACATAAAGGTTTGCCTTTGTTTTGGTAGGTGTTTCATAATTTCTTCAATCTGAACTCCAAAGCCCATATCAAACATACGATCCGTTTCATCAAGTACAAGAGTACTAATATTATGAGGAGATAGAGTTTTGCGTTTGATATGATCAATAATACGGCCAGGTGTACCTACTATAATTTTAGGTTTTGCATTAAGCTGTTTTATTTGCGGGAAGATAGGTTCCCCACCAATCAATAAAGCAAGCTTAAACATTGAACCTTTAGGTAAAAGCTTTTCTTCTATTTCCCTTTTTACTTGGCTTGCAAGCTCTCTTGTAGGCACAATAACTAAAGCTAATCCCGTACTGGATTTATCTAGCAATTTTGCAACAAGTGGGATAGCAAACGCTAGAGTTTTCCCTGTTCCTGTCTGTGCCGACCCAAGAATATCCTTACCCTTTAGTGCTAAAGGAATCGCCTGCGCTTGAATAGGAGTTGGAAGAGAAAGATTATTTTCATCTAGCGCTTGCTTAAGCAAGATCGGGAGCTCCATCTCATGAAAATTACTCACAATATGTTCACTCTATTAAAAGATTTCATATATGATCAATCTTCCAATCTTAAGTTTATTGCAGATTTTTTTGATTTCCCATCTCTGCCAACTTCTTCTTTAATCTCATAACTTACTCTCTCTCCTTTTTTCCCCTTCTCCGTATTTTCTCCTTTAAGTTGATCAGGTCTTATTCCTGAACGCTCGAGCACACTGATGTGTACAAAAACGTCTGCCCCATTACCTTCTGGCTTGATGAAACCATAGCCTTTTTCGGCATTAAACCATTTTACATTACCGTATTCCATTTAAACTACTCCAGTTATTAATTAATATTATTAATGTGATGAAAAACTTTGAAATTATGATTGAGAATGTCTTAAGTCTAGCTCTTGAAACTAAACCTTTGTACTCCATAGTCTATTCTTAACATTACAGAATAATAATATACAGTTATTGTTCTTAATGCAACTAAATTTTTTAATTATTAAGAGAACCAGCAACTGTCATTTCATTAACTTTAATTGTTGGTGAATTAAATTGCCCACAAAATGTGAGATCATCTGCTAGGGCCAAGTTGATAAACATGTAGCTTAAATTGCTAGCAATAGTAATCTCATGTATCGGGTATGTTATTTTTCCATTTTCTATGAAAAATCCTGATGCTCCTTGGCTATAATCACCATTAATCACATTGACACCAAAACCAAATAAATCTGTTACATATATACCTTCTTTTACTTCCCTGATCAGCTCTTCAAATGATACACTACCGTTTTCAATATAAAGGTTACTGGCTGCAGGGGTAATTGCAGCATTGCTTGCGCGGGTTGCATTTCCAGTTGTTTCCAAGTTTAATTTTTTAGCAGAATATAGGTCTAAAATCCAATTCTGTAGTATTCCATTTTTTATAAATATGTTTTTCTTACTAACTATACCCTCTCCGTCAAAGGGTCTTGATGCTATTCCTCTTGAGAGCAGTGGATCGTCAATAATGTTAACTCTATCGCTAAAAACCTGAGTATTTAAGCTATTCCGCAAGAAAGAACTATTAGTTGCGATACTATTGCCATTTATAGCAGAGGCAAAGCTTTTTACTAGCGCCTTTGCTGCCCTTTTCTCAAAAATAACTGGAAACTTGCCAGTTTTTATTGTACGTGAATTTAACTGTTCGACTGCTCTTTTTGCAGCTTCTTTGCCTATTAACTCTGGTGACTTTAAATCATTAAAATTACATGCTACATCGTAATCATAACCAACCTTCATTTCATTTTCTTTTCCAGCAACAACAGAGACCTGATTAGCAAATGTAGATTTGCTAAATGAGCCTACAAAACCAGAAACGGTGGATAATACCGTATTTACTAAAGCATATGAAGAAGACGCTCCTTCAGAGTTCGTGATATTTTTATGCTCAAGAGCTGAATTTTCTGCAGCTTCAGCAATTTCTTTTAGATTATCAATAGTGACAACATTATTATCCAAAATACTTAAATCCGTATAAGAGGCATGGTGACCTCTCTCCATAGCAAAATTAATATAAGGATCTTCTGGAGCATTTTTTGCCATTTCTACCACTTGGCTCACCGTATCACTAAGGTTATTTAGATCGTTAGTGGAAATATATGCAGCTTTGTTTTTATCTGCTATAGCCCTGATTCCTATAGTACAATTCTTAGATTGTGATATTTGCTCAACTTTTGATAGGCGCTGAGAAACTGAGATTTTATTAGTTTCATATATAGTTACTTCCGCATCAAGATTTTGCTTTTTTATTAGCTTAGTGATGTCTGCTGCAATATTTAATATATTCATTTCTTATCCCTTCAGTTTCTATAAAGATTCTGCACCACCTATCACTTCAATCAAATCAGTTGTAATTGCTGCTTGACGAGAGCGATTATAAAGTAGTGCTAATTTATTCAGCATTTCTTTAGTGTTTCTATTTGCTGATTCCATGGCAACCATTCTAGCACTATTTTCACTTGTTGCACTTTCAAGCAAAGCAGAATAAAGAGCAATTCCAACATAATCTTGAATCAAAGATTTTAAAATGAACTCAACATTTTGTGGTTCAAATTCATAGTTATAGTCTGTTGTTTTCTTAATCAAAGAACTATCAATTAACGATGAATCATTACTCCATGGCTTTATTATTTCCATCATTGGCTTTTGCGTGAAGGTATTATAAAATTTGCTATAAAAAACTTTAACCTTATTGTATTTACTTAAGTCTATATCATTAATTAAATCACCTACATCATTTAGTGTGATCCCCTTGCTATTCTTAGTTTTTAAAATGTTTTTAGAGTCAAATCTATTTTTACCCATATCAAAAGCTTTTTTGCCAAGAAATACGATGTCTACTTTTTTACCATTTGTGATTAATTTATTTATATGCTCTTGACTAAACTTGATAACAGAAGAGTTGAAATTGCCGCATAGGCCACGATCAGATGCTATAATAAATGCTAAGCAAGAATCTTCGTTACCGACATTTAAAATTTTCGCTAGTAGTTCTCCACCTGCAGTTAGCACTAATGAAGAAATAATCCCATGGAGCTTAGATATATATAGCTTTGAGTTTGATAGCCTCTTTTGACTTTGCAATAATTTTGCTGCAGAAACCATCTGCATTATTTTTGTGATCTTCTGTGAAGATTTAATAGTCTTAATTCTTAAGGATAATTCCTTTAAGCTCTTCATTTTTAATAAAACTCTGATTTATTAAAATGTATAACTGTTTTTATCTAAAGGCAAGTTTTTTTACTACGAGATTGATTTTTCTAATTATCTATATAACTGGCTGGTCTACTTACCGCACATAGGTTTTTCTATGAAATTCTTTACCATATGATGCTTTTTTTATGATCTTTGATCATACATGTAATATTTACTCCATAATTTCTCCTTATTTTGCTAACTTCTAACACATCATCTCCTTCTTCAGAGTTGCTATCTCTACATTTGTTAACATAGTAAATGGCTCCATTATTTCATTAAATGCAAATAGAGGTAGTTCTCTAAGACTTCTTTTATCTACACCGATTACTATAGGGAACAGACCAGTTTTCTCTTTGGGTTGATTTATAATTTTACTGAAACATTGCGGTGATAGATGTATTACCTTTTTAATTAATTTATCAAGCTGCTTTTTATCTGAACCATATCGTCTTAATAATTCTTCTAAGATACCTAGAGAGTCTTTCCTCTCCTTTCCTTTATTATGCTGGGCTGCTATGATTCTTTCTATATGATCACCATAGAAAAAGAAAGCATCTTCCCATTTCTTTATGTATTCTCTGTCTTTTAAACATTCTTGCATATTAGTGTTAGATACCAAATCTGCCAAGTAATTTTCATCTTTTGTAAACAAGACACTATCGAGTGTTACATTGCTCCCATCAATGTTTTCATCTCTCATGCTCATTCTCTCCTTATTCGCCATATTCTGAAACGAAGACCAATATTCAGATAGACTAGAATTCTTGAGGACACAATCAGGTTTCTCTCCATTAATATCACGTAACAGAGTGTACAAGATTAGAGTGTTACTGCACTCTGTGTAACCTTTTTTAACAGTCCAATCCAAAGGCGTCATTCCATGTGCATCTTTTACATTAAGATCTGCACCTGCATCTAATAGGATGTCTATTACATGATTATTATGGCCCTCTTTAGCAGCAATATGCAAAGGAGTTAAATTTTTAATATCTTTATCACTAAAATCTATACCGGCTTTCATATCATCAAATGATACATAGATACCTTGAAAATTAACATTTGCTCCTGCTTTTATCAGAGCATTAATTATACATTCATTGCCTCTTTGGGCAGCAGTACATATAGGAGTACCCATCATATCAAGCGGTACTTTATTAACGTCCGCTCCAGCTTCTATACACTCTAAAACTCTCTCTACATCTACTTTAATTATATTTATATAAAGCTCTCGGTTTAGCTCTTTTTGTTCTGCTTCGTTCATAATTTTACCTCTATATGCCTTACATATAATGTCTTTCCATAAAAAATCAACTTATTCTTTCTGTCAAAGCAATTGAAAGGCAATAGATATTAGCTCTTTTACATAATCTATTTATTATGATAGGAAATTTTTATGAGAAATAATTAAGAGAAGCAGAGCAGAACACTCGAATGTATTCGAGGAAGATTTGACAGCAAAATTGTCTAATGGGTATATTTATAAAGAACAACATTTGATCAAATGTTTTTTCGGTAAAATCGAGAATTTTATGCGCATTTTCTCTCGATTTGATAAAACAACTGAGGTTTTTTGAATTTTTTGGGGCACTTATATAGCTACCCCAAATTTTGTTCACATGGCCTAGTAGCTAAAGCTATAGAACGACAAAAATTTATCAGCCTGGCATAGGAACTTCAGATGCAATTTTCTCTACAGACGGCGTATTCTCTACTTTTATTTCAGTGCTAGGCTTTGAAAACATATATGCAACACCACCAACAACGGTACCAATTAGAATAAAAGATCCTACAACTATACCAGCAATTGCTACTTCGGGTAAGTAAGAGAATATAAGTAATGTAGCAATTAAAGACATAAGTATAATACCAACTACAACTCCAACTTTAACAGGCATTTGAGCTGCTTTTTCTGCTTCCTTTAAAAGCTTTGGAATCCCTCTATTCACACAATCACTTGGGGTCCAACCCTTATCATTCTTTAAAAGAACATTTGCTTCTTTACCTATTAGATATTGAACTACCCCATCGTGGCCCTCAAAAAAAGCGTGATGTAGAGGAGTATTTTTATAATAGCTACTCTGTGCATTAATATTCGCTCCTTTTGTAACTAGAGCTTGTATCACACTTTCATAACCATTTTCAGCAGCAAGATGTAGAGGAGTTTTTTTGTCAAAAGTACCACCTAATAAATCTGTCTTTGCTTCTGCGTCTATTAAAGCATTTACTACATCTATATGACCATTTTGAGCAGCAAGGTGTAGCGAAACGTATCCATTTGTGTTTTGTGCATTAACACCTGCCTTTGCTTTTATTAGAGCATTTACTACATTTATATGGCCATTTTTAGCAGCAAGATGTAGCGCGGTGTTTTCATATCCACCTACTGCATTAACATCTGCATTTGCTTTTATTAGAGCATTAACTATATTCACATGGCCATTCTGAGCAGCAAGGTGTAGTGGGGTATTACTATTAAAGTCTAATAAATCTACCTTTGCTCCCTTTGATATTAGAGCATTTACTACATCCATATAACCATTGTGAGCAGCAAAGTATAAAGGAGTACGACCTAATACATCCATTACATCAATTTTTGCTCCTGCTTTGAGCAAAGCATTTACTACATTTTGATAACCATGCTTAGCAGCAAAGTGTAACAATGTTTGCTCATAAATCCTTGAGTTAGAAACTTCACAGGGATAAGTGTTAAATTTAAAGAAGTGATCAATCTTCGAGCCACCATCTTTCCAGTCTTTACATGCTGTTTCTATAGTTTGACGTTCAGTTTTGTAGTCTTCATGTTTTATTGCTAGCATAAACTCGTTTTTTATCTTTTTGACTACATTTTTCCCATCCAGATTTGGAAGATTATTTACTTTATATAACATTTTTACAATACTGTACTCTTTCATGATTTTCTCCAATTTAAAATATATAGTTTAATTATTATGTATTTTAGTAAAAAAGTCAAGAATTAATTGGAATTAGGTAAATTGTTACCTTCTCCGCAAATGCTCTATGATCTATATAATAATAGTATGACAAAAATTAATTAGGCAGGATGTGCTATAGTTTTTCCTTCAGATACAAGTTTCTCTACAGGCGTTTGTTCCACTGTAACTTCTCTTTTAGGCTTTAAAAGCATATATGCAGCAGCACAAATAATAGCACCAATTACAACACAACCAAATCCTACAGCTATACCAATACTTAAGCTAGTAATAGATCCAACCACAGCACCAACAGCAATACCAACAGCAAAATCTGCTATCAATGCAATTTCCCACTTGTGTTGACTGAAGAAGCTTGTTGATGATTTGCTAGTGTGGGCAACTGCAATCCCTCCTATTGTAGCTGAATCTTCTGATTGCTTTTTTTCATCACCACATTTAGAGCTATTTGTAAAATTTGAGTTAGTTTCTTCGCCACCTTTTTTAGATTGTTTTCCTGCTCCATCTAAAAACCCTCCGACATTTCTATTTTTAGCTAAGTTTATTCGAGTTTTATCTGCTCTATCTTCTGATTGCTTTTCTTCACCATCATCTTTCTTAATAGAGCTATCTGTAGCTTTTTTAGATTTTTTATCTTCAGCCAAGTCTATCGGAGTTTCACCTGCTTTATTTTGTAATGAATGGTTTGCTCCATTTGCAAGTAGAATCTTGGCTATTTGTATATTGCCCTGTTTAGCGGCTAAATGTAAAGGAGTACTTCCATTATCATCTTTTGCATTAACATCTACTTCTTTTGCTATTAGAGCATCTACTAGATCTTTATGGTTATTGTGAACAGCAAAATGTAAAGGAGTACTTCCATCATTATCTTTTGCATTAACATCTATTCCTTTTGCTGCTATTAGAACATCTGCTACATCTTTATGATTGTTTTTAGCAGCCAAATGTAAAGGAGTATTTCCATAATTGTCTTTTGCATTAACATCTGCTCCTTTTGCTATTAGAGCGTTTGTTATATCTTTATGGCCACTTTGAGAAGCCCAATGTAAAGAACTCCTACCATTATGATCTTTTTTATTAATGCATCCTAGTTTTTCGATTAGAACATGTACTACATCTACGTGATTTTTTTCAATAGCCCGACGTAAAGGGGTCAATCCAAAATCACCTTTTTCATTAGCGTTTATTTTGTCTGATTTTAATAGAGCACTTACTATGTCTGTATAATTTTTATCAATAGCTAAACTTAAGGGAGTGATATCCATATATCTATTACATACCACATTAGGATCTGCTCCACTCCTTAGCAAACTGGTTACCACGCTTTCATTATTGCATAAAATGGCTGCAAACAATAATGTAACTTTATATTCATGTGAGCCAAAACTTAAAGTAAATATGTGGTTTATGTCAAACTTCTTTTCTTGCCACTTCTTATGCACATCTGGACACTTTTTTTGTAATTTCTGCTTGAACGCCTCAATTATATTTTTTGATGTGCTTGCTTCTTTAAGTATAATTGTAAATGTATTATAATGCATGGTTTTTCTCTCTACTTTAAAGCATATAGTTTTATTATTATATATTTCAACCAAGAAGTCAAGAATTAACAGATGCTAGAGATCTTTCCGAGACGTTAATTTCTTTTATATCTGCAACTTTGCTGTCATGGTCAAATGAAATTTGCAGAGATTTGCTGCTATATTTTCTCTTTCCTAGAAAGTTAGCTTGTTTGATTTTGTACGAAACATAATACCAAATACTATCATCAAATTTTGATACTAATGTTGGCGATCCTAAAGTATGAACTACCTTTTCTTTATCATCGCCTATTTTTATTTGGCTCCACAGTTGAACACTCATACCTGGAGCCCCGTGACTCTGAATAGTATGTGTGCAACTTATTGAAAATAAAAAAATTAAAACAAAGGATATTAATATTCGCATTCTTATTAACCAGATACTTAAAGTGATGATAAGGTATTTATAATTAATTTTCAACAAAGTTAAATTGACTGATTTATAATATTACTTAATATAAAATAAACATAGCAGGTACATAAATGTCATTACTAGAAGCAAATCCAATATATAAACCTTTTAATTACCCTTGGGCATACGATGCATGGTTGCAGCAACAGCGAATACATTGGATACCTGAAGAAGTTCCACTAGCTGACGACGTAAAGGATTGGAAAACTAAGCTTTCAAAGGCAGAAAAGAATTTATTAACTCAAATTTTTAGATTTTTCACTCAAGCAGACATTGAAGTGAATAACTGTTACATGAGACATTACTCAAATATATTCAAGCCAACAGAAATATGCATGATGCTTGCGAGCTTTTCTAATATGGAAACGATACATATTGCAGCTTACTCCTATCTTTTAGATACAATTGGAATGCCAGAAAGCGAGTATGAAGCGTTTTTAAAATATGACGCTATGAGAAAAAAATATGAATATATGCTAGAATTCGAAGAAAGTAAAAAACATGATAAAAAACACGTAGCAAAAACTCTCGCTATATTTGGTGCTTTTACTGAAGGATTACAATTATTTGCATCGTTTGCAATTTTGCTCAACTTTCAACGCTTTGGAAAAATGAAGGGTATGGGACAAATAATTGCTTGGTCAGCTCGCGATGAAACTCTGCATACAAATTCAATTATTATGTTATTTAATACATTTGTTAAAGAAAATAATGAAATTTGGGATGACGAATTTAAAGAGGAATTATACTCTGCATGCCGTACCATTGTTGGGCTTGAAGATGAATTCATAAAGCTTGCTTTTGATCTAGGGGATGTTGAAGGTTTGTCAGCAGAAGAAGTGCGTAATTATATACGCTATATAGCAAACAGACGATTAACGCAGTTAGGCCTTAAATCAATATATGATGTTAATGACAACCCTATTCCGTGGCTCGATGAAATATTAAATGGTGTAGAGCACACCAATTTTTTTGAAAATAGAGTTACTGAATATAGCCGTGCAGCAACTCAAGGAACATGGGAAGAAGCTTTTGCTGACCCAGCATTGAACAATACAGATAAATAAATAATTTATTTATGCTATATTGAACATATTAAGATTGAGTGCATAAAAGTTCTGGTTTTTTTTATGTAAGTGGTATATTTGTAAAGAGAGCTTTAGTTCTTTAAAAAAAAATTAAGCAAGGTATTTCAATGAAATTATCAGAAAAAGCTTGGGAAAAATCACAAGATATTTATCAAGCTATTACTCAGCATCCATTTAACCAAGAGTTAATACGTGGAACATTACCACAAAGAAAGTTTGGCCAGTATATAGAGCAAGACTCTATATACCTAAAAAGTTTGGCACGCGTACTTGCTAAGATTGCAGCATTGTCACAAAACACAAAATATATCAAACAATTTTCAAAATTTGCACTTGATACAATAATTATTGGCGAAGAAATTGTAAATGAATTTACCCAAAATGAGCTCAAATTGGAAATGACAGGTAATATTACAAATGCAACCTCAAATTACATAGAATATTTGCTTGATATATCAACTACTCAACCTATTGAAATCATTGTAGCCGCTGTTTTACCTGCTTTTTGGATTTATCATAAGGTGGGGTTATATATTGCAGAAAATGCTATAGATAACAATCCTTTTCACCTTTGGATTGAAACTTATTCTGGTAGAGAGTTTTCGCAGAATGTTGAATACGTTTTAGAAATTTTCGATAAGCTTGCTGAGCAAGCAACAGAGTCTACAAGATCACAAATGCTTGACACATTTTATAAAGCAACTTCCCTGGAAAAGGAATTTTTAGACGATATATATATATAACTTAATTTATAGCCCATCCTCATAATAATCCAAATTGTAGGATAGGATTTAAAGTAGTAGACTATCCATAATATGGGTCTAGTGTTAAATGCCGACTGCAGTTATGGAGTCTATTCTTTACTCTTTGCTCTTCCTGCACGTTTACGTTCATTTGGATCAAGAAATTTCTTGCGTAAACGTATAGATTTTGGAGTTACTTCCACCAACTCATCATCATCTATATATGCTATCATATCCTCCAAAGTCATTATTTTCGGTGGTGTGAGTTTTATAGCTTCATCACTGCCTGATGCTCTTACATTTGTTAATTGCTTACCTTTTAATACGTTTATTTCCAGGTCATTATCACGGCTATGCTGACCGACTATCATTCCTCCGTACACCTTATCTTGAGGTTTAATGAACATGATTCCTCTGTCTTGCAAATTGAAAATTGCATATGCTACAGCTTCGCCTTTATCAGTGGAAATGAGCACTCCATTGCGTCTTCCAGAAATCGGACCCTTATGTGGAGCGTAACTATGAAATAAACGGTTGATTATGCCTGTACCTCGAGAATCAGTTAAAAATTCCCCTTGATAACCAATTAATCCTCTTGATGGCACTAAAAAAGTTAACCTTGTTCTTCCATTACCAGAAGGTCTCATATCCGTCACTTCACCTTTACGGAAGCTAAGTTTCTCCATGATAATGCCACTGTATTCATCATCCACATCAATTACTACTTCCTCTATAGGCTCAAGTTTTTTACCGCCTTCTTCTTTAAATAACACTCGAGGGCGTGATACCGAAAGCTCAAACCCCTCCCTTCTCATATTTTCAATTAACACTCCAAGCTGCAATTCACCACGTCCACCGACTTCAAACGCATCACCACTTGAAGCCAAAGTCACAGTAATCGCAACATTCGTTTCCGCTTCCGCATATAAACGATCCTTTATAACAGTGGAGGTAAGCTTTGTACCTTCTTGACCAGCAAAAGGTGAATCATTCACACTCAAAGTAATTGCCATTGTTGGCGGATCAACCGGAGTTGAGCTTATAGCAGTTGTCATTTCTGGCACGCAAATGGTATCTGAAACCGAAGCTTTTTCAAGCCCTGCAATTGCAATTATGTCTCCTGCTACCGCCTCTTCTACTCCAATACGTTTCAAACCAGAAAAAGAGAGCAATTTAGTTAATCTTCCTCGTTCGATTATTTTACCATCAAGGTCAAGCACTTTAAGATCTGAGTTGACTTTTGCAATACCTTGATAAACTTTTCCTGTTAATATCCTGCCAAGAAATTTATCAGATTCAAGTAGAGTAACCAGCATAGCAAAAGGTGCATTTTGATCATAAACAGCCGGTTTTATATAATCTACAACTGTTGAAAATAATGGGCTTAAATCTTTTCTCTCATCTGCAAGCTCCTTAGCACACCAACCATTTCTACCTGAAGCATATAATACTGGAAAATCTAACTGTTCATTAGTTGCGTCTAAGTTAAAAAATAACTCATATATTTCATTTAATACTTCATCAATTCTACTATCTGGCCTATCAACTTTGTTGATTATCACAATTGGCTTTAAATTCGCCTTTAGCGCCTTTGAAAGCACAAATTTCGTTTGCGGCATTGGACCTTCTGCAGCGTCAACCAGCAATAACACACCATCTGCCATGCAAAGCACCCTTTCCACTTCTCCACCAAAATCTGCGTGTCCCGGCGTATCAATAATATTAATTTTTTCATCACCCCACATTATTGATGTGCATTTTGCAAGTATCGTAATTCCGCGTTCGCGCTCCTGATCTCCGCTGTCCATCACTCGTTCTTGAATTTCTTGATTCTCACGAAACGTACCACTTTGTTTTAGCATGTTATCAAGCAAAGTGGTTTTGCCATGGTCAACGTGCGCGATTATTGCGATGTTACGGATTGATTTAAATTCACTCATTTTTTATTATTTCAAAATTAATTTAGTAATAAGTATACATACAATATACTTGGAGTAAATAACTGATTAGTTAATGGTCAGTAATATCTAGCTAAAATCGATAAGGTTTGCCATTTTTTTTGCCTGTATATAGCAACTTTCTAAAACAAACGATAGGTGCATAACGTTCATTCAGACATACAGAAAAAGTGATGGTATACACTATTTAGTATTTCAATGTAATTCCATAATCAATTATTAACTAATTTTTAAACTAAATTGGTATATTATATAACAAGGAAAAACAACGAATTTTTACAATGCCAAAAGACATAAAGCAGCCAACAACACCAAAAGAACAACTAATAGAAAAATTTAAGGGCGCTGCTGAGAAACTCAGCAAAACTGCTACAACATCTAAGCGTCCAAAAATACCAAAAGAACAACTAATGAAAAAGTTTCAGGATGCTGCTAAGAAATTTGGTGAAGCTGCTACGACATCTAAGTATCGACCAGTACCAAAAGAAGAGCAACTATCTATCGATTTTGGTAATAAAAGGTTCTTTAAGATTATAGATAAGATTTTATACTGGATACAGGATACATTTAAGAATCTTTTTCCGCGCTTTGGTTTCTTTGCAGAGTTTAGTGAAGAAGGAAAAATTATTGGTACTGACATTAAGGTTAAACATTTTACTCCCAAGGAACAGGCTGAACATACTGCATATGTACGTGTAGATAAAGAAGATGGAAAATTAAAGTTATATGATTTTCATGGCAATCTATGTGATACAACTGGTAAGACTAGTAAAGGAAGAGCAGACACTGTAGCTTATGCGATGATGCTTGATGGAAGGTTGGTTATTCATGAGCACCTTGATGTTGGTAGAGATGAAGTTGAAGAAACAGGATATGCCTACCGTCACTCAACGCTTGGGGGTGGTAAAGCAATTTTATGTTCTGGTCTAATAGAGATAAAAGAAGGTCTGATAACACATATAGACAACAATAGCGGACATTATAAGCCAGCACCAGCAAATCTATACAATGCAGTAAAGAGATTAAAGGACGTCTTTTCAAAAGATGCAAACATTACTTCTTTATCATATTGGGGTAGGCTGAAAAAAGAATTTTCTTTTACACGTAAAATGCCAGCTAAAGAAGAATCGGTGGAGGACTTCTTAAACAGAATGGAAACACCAGGAAAAGATGGGTTTACTGAACCTCAAAGGCATTTCGCTAGGGTAAAAGAGCAAGATGAGCAGTACAGAAAGAAATTGTATCTTAAAAGTTATAAGTCACCCACAAGTGAACCTCCTAAAACACATATAGAATATGGCTTAAAGATTGATTCATATAATGAGTTTATGAAAAAGTTTGAAGAAAGCCCAGAAATTAGAAAAACAGCAGTAGAAGATTCAATAAGAAAAATCATTGGAGCTGAGCATAAGATTGATCATAAACCAGAAATTGATATAGAACATAATGAAGAAGAGATTTTGGGTATTAATGTAACTTTTATGTATCCAGACGATAGTGATCGTTTCACCAAACTCTTAGATTATAAAAAGTGTAAGTATACAAAGTGTAAGTATACATTACCTGGCAAGCAGGAGGGAAATAAATATAAAGTTACAATGGATAAAAAGCAAGCTGATAAGTTCATAAAAGGTACTTTACAGATTAAAATAGATAGTATTGAGCGGTTAACAGATACAAAAGGTAGAGCTTAAATATAGATAATATTAGCGATGATAAACTTCGGTCATCGCTTTAGAAAGTACTATAGCGTCTAATAGACTAATTTAAAGACGTAGCTTCATCAATATAATGGCACAAAACCTTTTTAGTGAGCTCAAATCCTTCTAGCGTGTCGCCTTCGCACCTTGCTGTAATGCAGTTTTGTGTATTTGATGCCCTTAGCAACCACCAATCTTTATGATTGTCAGAGATTACCTTAACCCCATCAATGTCTGAAAATACAATATTTTGCTTCTCCAATATTTTTTTTATTGATTCAATTATTTGAAATTTTTTCTCATCCTTCACTACAATCTTGACCTCGTGGGTGATATATAATTTTGGTAAATCGTCAATTATTTGAAATAAGCTCTGCTGGTCTTCAAGTAAAATGTTAACAGCCTTAATAGCAGAGTATAATCCGTCGTCAAAACCCAATTCAGAAAAGAAGAAATGCCCGCTTAATTCACCGGCAAATTTCGCATTTTCTTCTACCATCTTTTTCTTAACTAGTGAGTGTCCAGTAGCACACGTGATAACTTGCCCTCCTAATTTGCTAACAAAATCATGCACCTTCATGCTCATTTTTATGTTTGCAACCACTTTGCTTTCTGGATATTCCTTCAACGCTTCACGTGCGAAAATCATAAATAAGTGGTCATTGGACACAACATTACCATTATTATCAATAAGGCGTATCCTATCGCTATCACCATCCAGTGCAATCCCGAGATCACACCCAAGCTCTTTCACAATGTCAATTAATTGAGCAAGGTTTTTTTCTTCTATTGGATCTGGGTCATGTAGTGGAAACGCTCCATCAATAGAGTTATTAGTTACTATATGTGTATGGCCTGGCAAGATCTTTTCAATATACCTTATAATGCCACTTGCTGGACTATTGCCACAATCCCATGCTATTTTTAATTTCCGTTCAGTATTATTTTTCAATGCACTTTTTAATATGCTGATATATTGGCTATATATGTTTATATTAATTATGCTGCCAATTTTTATGCTGTCTTTAATTGAGCTATTTATAACCTCTTTTATTTCTTGATCTGAAAAAATCTTTTTACTACTAAAAAACTTAAAGCCATTATATTCACTTGGGTTATGGGAGGCAGTTATTATAATTCCAAGATCCGCCTGCATAATTTGCGTTGCAGCGTATAGCATAGGAGAGGAACAGAGCCCAACACGTATAACATTTGCTCCGGATAAAGTTAAGCCTCTAATTAGCTCTTTTTCTATACTAGGTGAAGTTATTCTGCTGTCATAACCAACACAAACATTAGACCTCTTTCGAAACTCTACTTCCAGGGGTAACTGCGTTGTCGCTCCGGTGCTCAAATCCTCATGTATGTCCAATACACTCCGGTTTTCTGCTCCGTATGCTTCTAGCATTTGTCCCCCAGAAGCGTGTTTCGAAAGAGGTCTATTAACTACGTTTTGACCAAACTTCCTACCTATCTCATATCCATCATCAATATGTAAATCTTTGCCTACTACACCTCTAATATCGTATTTTCTTATAATAGTATGATCCATGATATACTTCTTAAGGAACGTCTATTGTATAATATATAGTACAAACTCTCAATCTAATTTAAGCTTTACGTTAATTAAGATGTATAGAGAAAATGCTCTTTATATTTTCAGTAAATCAGATATGCTCAAATCATGCAAAAACGTAACGTAACTATTTGTTTTATACTGCTTTCCATAATTGGCGCGCTATTTTTGATGCGCCCTATGATTTTTCCATGCCTTGCATCCATTGTTGCTGCATATTTATTTAATCCATTAGTAGTAAAACTTGAAAAATATAAAATACCACGTTTATGTTCGGCAATTTTTATAATACTTACCTTACTAATAATTTTTATATTACTTATAACTTTTGCTTTACCTATTATATATTATAAAATCACCTCAATATTAAACTTTTTAGTAAGTAAAGCGCCTTCACTTAGATTTAAAATAATCCCATCTTTATTGAAATTCCTTAACATAAAAATAGATGATAATTTATTTGAGCATTTGTCTAAAAATCTAGCAGAAAATTATAGTGATTATGCATCATATTTCATAAATGCTTTTGATATTGTAAGTAACTTCACAATCCAAGTGTTAAGTTCGAGCTTTAGCTTGATCCAAATAGTGTCACTAATGGTGATTACTCCTGTAGTGTTCTTCTATATATTGCGTGATTGGCATTTAATTATAGAAAAAGCCAGGAGATTAATTCCTGTCCCACACAGAGAAAAAATTGCAGATTATTTTTCAAAAATAGATTTTATTGTATCTAATTACCTAAGGGGACAGCTAAATGTATGTATTGTGATGATGATCTTTTACTCAGTGGGCCTAAGTATAATAGGATTGGAGCATTCCGTTACTATTGGGATTTTATCAGGAATATTAACATTTATACCTTATGTAGGACCATTATTATATACAACAATTGGTGTTTTGAGCGCTGTCACTCAATTTAGTGAATGGTTTGAAAGCATTGCTGTTTTAATATTATTTTGTGCCGGGCAATTAATAGACTCAAATATATTGGTCCCTTTATTAATAGGAAAAAAAGTTCATATACATCCAGCTGTAATTATTTTGGGAATTACTATATGCGCTTCATATTTTGGATTTATAGGCGTGTTGCTTTTTATTCCAATAATTGCAATGTTTAATGTATCAGTAGAATGTGCAGTCAATAAATATTTGAAGAGTGAATTTTATAAAAACGGCTAATGTGCAATTAAATTTATTTAATAATAATCAAGTTGATTATTCTCAGCAAAATTTTATTATCTTGGATGAAAATAGGGACATATATCATTCGGTAGTTGATGATTTGTCTTGGAAGTGTATGATTCTTTTTGGGCCTAAAAGTTCAGGTAAAACTCACCTTGCACATATTTGGCAATCAGTAAATAATGCAATTTTTATCAATGTGAATAATTTTGTAAGCGAGATTAGGTATAGCGATGCTTTCATTTTAGAAGATATACAAAATATTAAAGATGAAACAATGTTATTACACTGTTATAATTATATGAAAGAAAATAATAAGAGGTTGCTCATGACTTCTTCAATCTTGCCAAAAAAGCTTAATTTTAAGCTAAGAGACTTAAGTTCTAGAATATTAGCAACTATTACATTAAAAATTTCACCTGCAAGTGAGGAATTATTAAGAATTATGCTGATAAAACGATTTTCGGATAAACAGTTAAAAATTGATTTAAAAGTGATTAATTACATTTTAGCAAGAATAGAGCGTTCTTTTTATAGTGTTAATAAGATTATAGAGAAAATAGACAGTGAATCTATGGGATCAAATATTACAATTCCGTTTATTAGTACTTTGTTAAAAAGAGCGTAACATGATTTCTATTTGTATACTAAAGATTTATTAACTAACATAGCTAAAATTTCTGTTTATTTATAGTAGAACTATAATAAATATTATGTTATAATCAATATAGACCGATATGGTTAAAAATAACTTTATAATACTCGCTTTGTAAGGTGTTTTTTTATAGATTTTGTGTTATAATTTTAACTATGGTAATGATAAGAACAAATTTAAAAAAAAGATTAAAAAGAAGGTTTTTAGTGCTTATTCTGTTGTTAAATGCTTTACTTGTCTCATATTTTTTAATAAGGAATACGGATCACACTTCCAATCACATTAAAATTAAAGAAATAAATATAGGAGCTGATAATGAAAAATGAACAGTCGAAAAATAAGAAAGAAAATTTTTATATCACATATTACATAGATGCTTTGGCTTCAGAGAGGTCTGCTACACAAAATACTTTAGAAAGTTATTGTTCAGACTTACACCAGCTTGAAGAATTTTTATCAAAAAGTGGTACTACTTTGGTTGCCGCAAATAAAACAAATATTAAAGATTACGTGAAATTTCTATGTACAGAAAAAAATTATAAAAGCAGCTCTATATCAAGGAAAATATCTGCAATGAAAAATTTTTATAAGTGCTTATTTCAGGATGGAGTAATAGATTTTAACCCAGCACCAGCTAATGACGATGAATTAAAAAATCCGAAATTTTCTCGCCCTTTGCCAAAGTATTTAAGCGTGAAAGAGATATTTTTGCTAATGGATACAGTTAGAAAATTAGCAAATGAATCAAATAAAGAAATAGGTAATAAAAGGCTATGTGCTATTTTAGACATCCTTTACTCTTCTGGTATGCGTATTTCTGAGCTTATTAATATGAAGATACATGAAGTGTCACATATAATAAAGAGTAGTGACAAAGAGTGCTACATAATAATAAAAGGAAAGAGTGGTAAGGAAAGGCAAATCCTTTTTAATGAACAAGCGCTAAAAAGTCTCAAGAATTATTTATCAGTACGTGAAAATCTTGTTGCTAATGGCAAGGAATCAGATTGGCTATTTCCAGGTGATAAATTTAATAAACCAATTACAAGACAAAGAATTGGTCAATTACTTAAGGAATTAGCAAAAAAATGCAATATCGATACGAAGAATATCTCTCCACATGTGATAAGGCACTCTTTTGCTACTCATCTTCTGGACAGCGGAGCAAATATTGTGTTGATACAGAAGGTTCTTGGGCACACTAACCTTTCTACAACGCAAATATACACTCACGTTGCTAATGAAAAGTTAAAGGAAAAATTATCTGATTCGCATCCTATCACTCAGATGATCAATAATGAAACTTGTTGAATTTAGCTTGTAATAAAGTTAAATTTCAATGAGTTTATGTGAGATTTGTGATTTCAGGCCTTTTATTTAATTTCTTTCTTATATTATGGGAGGTATTCTATACTTTTATTACTCTCCCTGTGCTCTTCTTTCCTGCACGTGTAATAACTATTTTCCTTTCCTTCTCAGTAAGAGTCGTATTGCTCATGCTTCGTTTATTATGTGGAGTTAAATATGAAGTTAGAGGAATGGAAAATATTCCAAAGCAGCCTTTTATCATTGCATCTAAACACCAATCCCCTTTTGAAACATTTATTTTTATACTGCTATTTAAAGGAGCGGTTTTTGTTTTAAAGCGTGAGTTGAAATGGATTCCATTTATTGGTTTACATCTCATGGCACTAAAAATGATTTTCATCAATCGCTCAGATGGCATTAGCTCTATACGTCACATAATCAAATTGGCAAAAATGCGTATAAAAGAAAATAGAAGCATAATAATATTCCCAGAAGGTACAAGAACAACTGCAAAACAAAATACAAAATATCAATCAGGTATTGCTGCTTTATATAGCGTATTATCTGTTCCTGTGCTACCCGTAGCTTTGAATACTGGTTTATTCTGGCCAAAAAATATACTCTCCTTGAGCAAGAATTCCGGAAAGGCAATAATAGAAATCCTTCCTCCAATATATCCAGGACTAAATAAAGATGATTTTTTGCAAACTTTAGAAAAAACCATTGAAGAAAAAAGTCGTCAGATCTCATAGATAAAATCAAACAGAAATATTTAATATTAAGATTAGCATAATCTTAGTTGTACTTGTAAACTTAGGAATTAATAAATATACTTATTAGTATGTTTGCTAATTTATGGGGGGTGAATTATGCCAAGAGATTTGATAAAACTTGTTGCAAGCATTATTTGCAATCCAGAACTTGCAGAAAGTGAAAAAGTTACACAGCTAGAATCTATTTTAGAAAGAGATTCTAATATTGTTCATGCTAAAATTAGCAAGGCTATATGGAACTCAGTAATAACGCCTGAGTATCAATATTATGATAATTCAACTTTACTTCACTTTGCTACTCGATGGAATTACACAGAAATTATACGATTATTGATCAAGAAAGGTGCTGATGTTGACACTATAGACAAACATGGAAACACACCACTTCATAACGCTGCCTTAAACGATAAGAAAGAAGTGGCTGAGTTACTTGTAATACATGGGGCATCAATATTGAAAAAAAACCTTTATGGTCATACACCACTTCGTAAAGCTGCATTATATTCTCATGAAGCAATGGTAAAGCTACTGTTAGAAAAAGCATATGGTATTGATGCTCTAGCTATTTATGAATTTGTAACTATTATGCACCACCCAAAACTTACAGAGGACAAAAAAATAAAACAACTCAGACTTATTTTAGATAAAAATCCTAATATTATTGACGCTAGAGTTAGTTGTGATATATCGGAATCAGTAACTTCTGATCATGGTAAATATGAGGATCATACAACTTTGCTTCATATTGCTGCTATATGTGGTTATACGAAAGTTGCCGAATTATTGATCGATCAAGGTGCTGATGTTAATGATATAGATAAAAAAGGAAATACACCACTTCACAACGCTACCTTAAATGGTAAGACAGAAGTTGCTGAGCTTCTTTTAGAACGTGGAGCAAATATTGAAAGTGGAACAATTTGCGGCTATACACCACTTCATATAGCTGCTTCGCATAATAGTAGTTCAGCAATGGTAAAGCTATTATTAGACAAAGGTGCTGATGTTAATGCTTGCACAGATAAAGGCAAAACAGTTTTGGAGCTTGCTAGATCAAGTATTATTAGAATTTACTGCCCTCACAATACTGATTATCAAGCAATGGTTAATATACTAGAAAAAGCAGCTCAGCCACGAAGCAATGTTAACGAAACAGTAATAAAAAGGTTGCAACAACTATCACTTCAGCCACGAAGTCATATTAGCAAAACAGTAATAGAAAGGCTTCAAGAAATATTACGTAGGTAAAAACTCTCATCAAATGTGTGATTGAAAAATCACACATTTTGAGGAAGCGTTTCATCTTTGGATCCACTTCTAACGCAACTGCTTTGTTGTAAAACATCAGTTTTTTATATTAAAACGAAACAATATGCATATACTGTTGATGCGCTGTATTCTGTATTGGGTTTAATTATGAATGAAGTCATCACTTTTAAAAAACTAGCTAAAGAACATTTCCCACTTTTATTAAAATGGTTAGAAGCACTTCATGTGAAAAAGTGGTGGAGCAAAAACATAAAATGGACACCAGAGTTAATTGAGAAAAAATATGGTAATTACATTAAAGGATTTAAACGTTTGGAACTTGCAACAGAAGTAATTGAAAAACCAATATATGCTTTTATTATCACTATTAATGGAGTTGATGCTGGTTATATTCAATGTTATGACCAGGAGGATTTTCCACCTGAAAAAGGCTATGATACTTCGTGGATTCCAAAAGGCAGCACTGCTGTTATAGATTGGTATATTGGAGAGCCGAATTATTTAGGTCAAGGAATTAGTTCAGAAGTTTTGAATTTGTTTTTAGGTGCATTTGTCTTTAAAGTTTTTGACGATGCATTTGTTGATCCTGACACAAGAAATATTCTTGCAGTTCACGTTTACGAGAAAATTGGCTTTAGAAAACTCAGGGACGTTTGTGGCGTAACTTTTATGGTCAAGAATCGCGGATGGTAAAAATATAAGATTTTATGCATAGAATCCCACATATAAAAAAAGACTCAGAAAAAATGTAATATACATAAGGTAGAAATTAGGTATGTGTGTACGCCACATGCGCTAAGTTTACGAAGTACTATATAACAATTTTCGCTACACAAAAAGGCCATGTTTCTTCAAGCCTGCCTACCCAGGTATATAACTTGCTATAGTTTTATTAGTTTTTGTCATAATGCGATCAAATACTCCAAGCACTCTTTTTAATAGGCTTGGTGTTAGCGAAGAGATAAAATCAACAAATACGCTGCTGTTTTTATCATCACCACTTGCTTTATAGTCTATTGAGACAATCCCTCTGCTTTTTCCACCTGTAAGAAGTTTTCCAATTATTGGTATCCTGAGCAGAGACTTATTAATTGAATATGCTGGTATTACCTGCCCTTCAACCTGAAATTTATAACCTTTAATATCAAGCGTACCACGGGTGCTAATGCCTAACTCTGCCCCTTCAAGCCAAGATTCTTCAATTTTAATAGTGCCATCTTTATATGAAAAAGGTGCATTACATTTATAAAAGTATACACCTTCGTTTTTTATAGCATTTACAATACCAGGAAGTGAAGACATCGATAATAAAGTAGTAAGTAGTGGAGCATCTTTGATATAAAAATTACTAATAGATAACATGCCATAATGCTCTTTACCTTTTCTTTGAGGGGATAGATAAAAAGACAGTTTACCGTTTTTAAACGATTTACTAATGCCAAAGGAACGCAAGAGCATCCCTGAATTATCAGAATATATCTCTAGCCCTATTCCACTATATTCCGCTAGTATATTGCTTTTATCTTCCAAGAACTGCCCAGTAAATTGACTTCCATTACAATCACCTTTAATACATGTAATATTTAGCTTAGCATCTTTGATAATAATCCCTTCTTTCATAATTACATTGTCAACCTTCACATCGACTTCTATGTCACCGCTTGATCGACCATTACTTTTTGTAAGTAAATCCAAAATATCGCTCAAGTTAATTTTCTCGCCGTGAATGGTTATGGTATTTTTTTCTTTATCAGACTTAACCTCTATACTAAAATCATTATCCGGTAGTTGAAAATTACTAGAGTTTAAATATAGATTTCCATTTTCTGCTTTTCCACTCAATTTTATATCTAAATCACTTCCCGTAACATCTAGCTGATCCAGTGATAATTTATCCTTACCTTTCAACTTTACAGCAAATGCAACTTTATTGTGATCTTCAAAATGATTTTTCCATCCTAAATAACTTGAGTGTGATTCTAGCTCCGATAAATCTATATTACCATTAATATGCCCAGTTCTGTCTTGATTTATAACTGATTCTATATTTGCGTTCACATAACCACTAATGCCTTCATCAAGGTTAAATATTTTCGAAGGTAAATCTCCTATCAAATTCCAGGCAAAACGCTCATTTTTATTGCTGCTTTTTAGGTCAAATAGCAGTTGTGTATTATTCACCATCCCGCTACCATTTAAATCTATAAAATCACTACCAAAATTAAGCTTAATATCATATTCACCAAGACTTGCATTATAAATAGTTAAATCATCAATTTCAGAGTGGAAATCGGCTGAAAAATCTACTTTTTTGTCGTCAGCATTTAGATTGAAAATTCGAAAATTGAATACAGATTTTGCCATTCCACTCACTTTATCTCTTTCGGTCGTGATAACGTCATCTAGCTTAAATTTTATAGGCTCGTATAAAGCATAAGCATCACTTACAGCTTTGCCATTAATGGTTAAGACTGAATTCTCCTTATTGAGAGAGTTCATTTCAATATCGCTATTATTAATAGTAAAATTCTGAAATTTAGCACTATTCACAGCAATTTTAAGATTGTTATTCTTGAGAATCAATTCACCATTTAATTCCTTAACTTGTTCAAAATCTTCGTCAAATTTTACGCTGCCATTTTCTATATCAGCAACAATTATGACATCTGATAAATCATCATCAATTAAATTATTAATTTTACCATTGAAACTTATAATTGTGTTTAAAATATTTCCATCAATATTGTCACAATACCAACTCTTAAATTCATCATTTACTACGCCACCCGGTACATAAACACATAAGTCTTTTGCAGCAATTTTGCTAATATTCACTCTCATTAAGGCATGATTAGTATTAAAGTTCATTTTACCAATCAAAGAGAGATACGTGTCTTTTAGCTTGAAATGGAAGTTTTTTACGCTAATAATTTTGTTACTATATATTAAATTTATATTTACGCTATTTGGAATCAAGTCCTTACTTTCTGTATTTAATACATATATATTCCCATCTATGATCTCATTCTTTTCATTAATTTTCAGTGAAAAATTTCCTTTAAATCCTATATTTTCATCCAAATTGTAACTTTTTACTAATGTAGATAATTCGCTAAATAGTCCCAATTTTAGGTCATAAAATGTCCCATATATATTTAGTAAATTATTGCGATTTTTTATAGTAATGGATAAATCATCCAGCAATCTTTTTTTATCTTTTGTTTGAATATTGATGTCTAAAACATTAGAATCTTCTCTCTTGCCTATATATAATTTATCGACAAAAAATTCACCTTCCGTACCTTTATTGATTGCAATGTTAGTAAATTCAATTTTTGACCCTGCATTTAAGCCAAAAAAGAACTCTCTAATATAAGCAGATGTCATTTGAGTAGCTTGACTACTTGTGATCCATACTTCTTCTTTTTGCTGGTCACGTCCAGGAATTATAGTAGTTGGTCGCGTATATACATGAATGTTGTCAGCTAAAACTTGAGAGAAATTTGTGTTAGCTTTAAATAAGGAACTTAACTTAAAATGTACAAAAAGCTTAGGAATTTTTATAGTAAAATCAGGATTTATTATCACCAAATCTGTAACGATTAAATATGGATCTTTCGCATCTTTCTGCCAAATAACAGAAGTGTTCTCTGCATTAACATCTGAGCCCTCAAATATTTTCGATATTTTATTCTTTACATAAAAATCAATATAGCTAATATTTATTTCTAAAGCATCTTCACCTTTAAAAAAAATAAAAAGGCAGAATATGAAAGGTAAAAGTATAGAAAATAATATAATGATTTTTTTAAGCATCGATTATTGCTTTTCTCGCTAAACTATCAGCCTCCTCATTATATTGATCACCATTATGTGCTCTAACCCACTTCCAATTAATTTTGTGTTGTGAAGCAACGTGATCTAACTCTTTCCACAATTCCATATTTTTTACCGGTTTTTTATTACTCGTTTTCCAACCATTTACCTTCCACTTATTTATCCACTCTGTTATGCCATTCTTAATATATAGGCTATCTGTATATAGACTAATGTTACAAGAAGTTTTTAACGATTTCAGTCCATTGATCACAGCTGTTAACTCCATTTTATTATTTGTAGTGTTTTCTTCTCTACCATATACATCTTTTCTGTTATCCTGAAATAATAAAATAGCTGCCCATCCTCCTGCTCCAGGATTACCAGAACACGCTCCATCTGTATATATTGTAACTTCTTTCTTATTCATCTTCGTCTATATGAATTAATAAAGTATATAGTTGCTTTATAGCTAAAGTAAATAAGGTTTATCGAATAAAACCTAAGCAATTTTAAGCATTTGTCACTAAACTTCTGCTAACTCGCTTTTGACAGGTAAGTGCTAGAAGCACACGGAGCAGAAAACCGGAGGGTATTGCATAGCTGCACAAACGTTGTGTTTCAAAGATAATTTTGACGTCCCATACTCCTGTCATCCGAGTAGCGGACACTGGGATCTTTCTTAATTTCACAATATAAATCATATTAATCTTGATTTTTTCTTGCAACTAAATCGATTTTCCATTGCAAGTATATAAATAGTGTAATTTCCCATAAAACCTAGATCCCAGTGTCACGCAGGCTTTGTTGCATAGCTAGGGAGAAAAAAGCTGGAAGTTACTGACTAAATTCATTATAAAATGGCCATTTAACCGCCAAAGGAAAAATATGCCAGTCAAAATGAAAGTCAGTAACCAAAGTGAATATAACAAATTTCTTCAAGAAAGGGGAAATATTTTTCA
Source organism: Wolbachia endosymbiont of Folsomia candida (assembly GCF_001931755.2). Classification (NCBI taxonomy): domain Bacteria; kingdom Pseudomonadati; phylum Pseudomonadota; class Alphaproteobacteria; order Rickettsiales; family Anaplasmataceae; genus Wolbachia; species Wolbachia endosymbiont of Folsomia candida. Next base: position 519,615 of record NZ_CP015510.2, on the reverse strand, counting down.
TTACATCAACGACGCCATTGAAAATTGGCACGAAAATAGACCAAAAGTAGCAGGTGGCAATAATATTTACACCGATAAAGTTGTGATTTTAGTTCATATAATAACTTATCTATTTAGGATTGGCCTGAGGCAAACGGTAGGATTTATAAAAGGATACCTCGAGCAAATAGGAAAAAGCCTACAAGTCATCAGCTATTCACAGGCCTCAAGAAGATTTAAAAAACTGAATATTAAGATTAATGACAACAGGGTTGATAAAAATAATATGGAAAATATTGAAATTGCTATAGATAGCACTGGTATTGGCATCTATAACACTACTGCTGGCCATAACAAAAAAAATAATGAAGTGAGACAATACAGAGGGAGAGAACAAGCAAGAAAAATGCATGTAATGTTAGATATAAGCAGCAAAAAAGTTATGGATTTAAAATACACTGAACTATATTATCCTGACCACTGGGCAGCTAGTAAGCTGATGAAAAATGATTATGGTAAAATAGAAACGTTATATGCAGATGGTGCATATGACAGAGCCATGATTTATCAGCAATGTTACAAGCTTAGAATAAAAACGAAAATACCACCAAAAATTGATGCAGTAGAGCATCAGAATTTGGATTATATGGCCCAAAGAAATACTGCAGTTAGGTTAATAAGATCGTTTGATGGAGATACAATAGAGAAAATAAAGCAATGGAAAAAGGAGGTAGGATATGGAAAAAGATCCTACATAGAAGCATTCTTTTCGCGATTAAAGCAAATATTTGGGTTTAGTTTTAGGAATAAATCTGAGGTTAATCGTGAGAAGGAACTGCTACTCAAGTGCTATTTGCTGAATAAATTTACTGATATAGGTATGGCTAAATTTCAGGTAGCCTCATGAACTTATCATATACTACCTGATGCCAACTAGCTATGCAACAAAGCCTGTCACGCACTGGGATTGTAAAGGTCAACTAATTCATTGACAAATTTTGCAAAAAGCTCAAAGGAGTAATACCTCCAAGAGCTTGATGCGGCCTGTGTTCATTGTAATAAATTAAATATCTAAACAATTCATCCTTAAATTCTTGAACGGTCTCAAACGTTGTTCCCTCAATCAAATCATCATTTAAAGTCCGCCAAAAGCGCTCTACTTTTCCATTTGTTTGTGGTCTATATGGCCTTGTATATAAATGCTTTAAGCCAATTTCAACTAACATTCTTTCAAATGGATGTCCATCCAAATTACTTCTTGATGCAAACTCTGGTCCATTGTCTGTCATTACTTCTTTGAACTGAATACTGTAACTTTGCTTTATATAATTAAAACATCTGAGCACTGCAAACATTACATTCAGACTCTGAATATTTTCTAAAACTTCTGCCCATGCTATACGGCTTGCATCGTCTATTACACACACTAAATAGTATCTTTTGCTCTCATTTATTATCATATCTTTACTCAAATAATGACAGTCTATATGCGCCAGTTCTCCAGCTTTTTCCCTGATTATCTTTCTCTTCACCTCTTTTTCTTTTGTGCTCAACTTATTCATGCCGGCTCTCTTAATAATATTATATATACCAGATGGAGAAGGTGTTTTGTTGCCCAACTTTTTTGCTAGTATAGCACAAATTTCATATTTATTTATCCCTTTTTTCCGCTCCTCTATAACTGCTTTTTCTATTTCAATATCTGTTCTTCTACTTTCCCATCTTGGACCTCTTTTTCTTGGTAAAAACTCTTTTTCTAATCCGCTATTTCTATACCTATTATAATATTTACAGAATGTTTGTCTGTTGATTCCATTAGCGTGATAAAAATCGCCTACAAATCTATAAAATGGATGCTTTTTTGCCTTTGTTTGCTCATATTCTTTGATCAAAAATCTCCATTTACTTTGGTAATTTCTCTCTAAAGTTTTATCTTCTGTGTTTCTTCTCATACCTAACTCCCTCAAAAATGTTTCTTTTATCTTAACATTTTTGTCATCGAATTAGTTGACCTTTACACGGATGACAATTCAATTGCCCACAAAAGTAGAGTTTCAAAAGAAGTTTATTGAACAAAGTTATAAGTAAGATATAATATAATTTTACTTAAAGGGTCCCATAATGCTGAAGTTTATAAGATTGTCGTCTAATGTCCTAATAGCGTTAGCGGTTGTTTTTTTGAGTTATTGTTATTTCACTAACAAAGGTATATTTGCTCCAGCAGCAACAGAAGTTAAGATAGGTGGAGATTTTTCCTTAATTAACCAAGACGGGCAAATTGTGCAGAGTAGCGATATAAAGGATAAGTATATGATGATTTTCTTCGGATTTTCTTCATGTAAAAGAATTTGCCCTATGAATCTTGGTATAATTTCTGAAACACTGGCAAAATTGGATGAGAAAATTAACGATAAACTGCAAACATTTTTTATCACAGTTGACCCTGAGCGTGATAGCGTGGAAAAACTTAAAGAATTTCAGCAGCAATTTGACCATAGAATACAGATGCTGACTGGTGAAAGAGAAAAAATAGATGAAGTGATTGCAAAATATAAAGTATACGCCAGTAAAGTTAATGGAGAAGAGGAAATTAATCATTCTTCAATAGTCTACCTAATTGGTCCAAATAAAGAGTATGTTACACATTTTGCAGCTGATTTAGACTCAGATGCAAGTCAATCTGATAAGATCCTTGCTGAGATAAAAAAATATATAAACTGAACTATGTAATTACCAAGACTTAGAATTGTATTGATATAAAAATTATTAGGTGAAAAAGTTGTGGATTTAGCAAAATTTTATCTTCACTTCCTTTGCAGTCGATCTTTTAGTAGTATTCTATATGGTTACCTAAAATTTTGTTCACATGGCCTATTAGAACAGTGAGCTTCCTCATGCATTCTGTTAATAGCAGATAAAACTTCAATTTCTGAGCTAAGCGGACCTACTTCTTCTTCAATTGCTAGGCTAAATAGCTTATATTTTAGATCCTTTAGTTGATCTTTCTTTAAAGCGCGTAGGGAAATATCATCATAGAAATACCATAAAATTGAATGAGCTGCAATGAATGCACCAACACAACTTACTATGGTTGGAACGTAGCTTGCTCTTAGTTCTTGGATAGTACTGTTCTGGTACCATTTATCACACAATAACGAGAGGCATATAAGGGATAAGCCAGCAAAAAGCTTTTTTAATGATAAATTTCTACTTTGTTTATGAACTTTAATCCCTTGATAGCATTTGTATTCAAAAAATATTTCGTTAGCTAGAGTTTCTCGATCTTCTCTTGTATGTGAACTAGATGTACTTGAGCGGCCTTTATGCTCCATTAGCTTAGATAAATTCTTGGTATTACAATACTTCACATATGCAGAGCAAGCATATGGAGCATAGCATGTATAGCTTCTAATTAGCTTTACCAACTCATCTTTAACCTTATCTATTTCATATTCTTGAGTAGATAATGCTTGTCTATCGCGTTTTGAGTGTATAGATGTTTCCAATCCTTTTATGTTCACAAGAATTCCACAATTTATTATCGAAGATATAAAAATTGTTAATGCACCAAACGCAGATCCTACAACGGAACCATTTTTAAAAAATACTGGCATAAATAGAGAAAAAAATGAGACTATCACTCCAGAAAAAAATGTAAAAATTGATAAAGATAAATGATCTTGCTTTAATTTAATGTTTTTGATCCTTTTACCATCAAAAACTATATTCCTAGCTAACTTTTCTGCTAACTTTTCTAATTCATCAAATTGTTTGACATTCATGTGTGAAAGAACATAATCACAATGACGTTTTCCATGCTTCTCAGTCCACAATTCTATGTATTCATTTACCATATTGACCTCACAACTTTAGTTACATAATTATGTTATGATATTTTACATAATCTGTCAAGATTATTAAGATATTATGGTATCATTCAGGACAATAGTTTACATTTAAGTTTTATTTCATATTATTGTATATTAAGTGGTTTTAAGGGATTATTATGGCAGTTATGCCAGATAAATGGATAAGAGAAAAAGCTGAAAATTTTGGAATGATAAAGCCTTTTGTTAATCATAAAAGTAGTAAAGGTGTGATATCTTTCGGTCTCTCATCTTATGGATATGATGCAAGAGTGGACAATAAATTTAAGATTTTTACTAATGTTAACTCAGCTATTGTGGACCCTAAGAATTTTTCTGAAAATAGTTTTATAGATAAAGAAACAGATGTCTGTATAATTCCACCAAATAGTTTTGTACTTGCAAGCACAGTCGAATACTTTCGTATACCAAGAGATGTTTTAGTGATTTGTGTTGGTAAATCAACTTATGCAAGATGCGGAATTATAGTAAACGTTACACCACTGGAGCCTGGATGGGAAGGCCACGTAACATTAGAATTTTCAAATACTACTCCACTTCCTGCAAAAATTTACGCTAATGAAGGAGCATGCCAATTTGTGTTTTTAAAAGGTGAAGGTGAATGCGAAAAATCATATGACGTCATGAAAGGGAAATATATGAATCAATATGGCATCACTTTACCACTAGTAAAGTGATAACTTCTTTTAAATCAATCAGTATTACTTTTGTTGTGAACTACCAGGGTGTTCTATAGATAATCCACCATTACGAGATGATATAGCTAACACAGATAAGCTTTCCCCGATTTTTGAAAAATAAAATCAATAGCAGCGTTAACATCTGGCCAGAAAATTGGCAGTATTTTTCTCACAGCATGTTTAATTGCAAACCAAAAATGCTCAATTGGATTCAAATCTTACTTTTACCCACAAATATAAAAAAGCTAGTAAAATAGCAAATTCATATATTTGATAAAGGGTTTAAAAATGTACGGAGTAAATACAAATACGCAATATACTGATAGCTTAGGGGACAAATGGCTAGAAAGAGAGTTGAGACATGTTAATCTGGGAGATATAAGGCTTAATAAGAGGCTTATTACAACAAGTTATCTTATAGAGCGTAAGGCATCTGGATCAATTAATCAAAGTTGTGGTGGATGGAAAGAAGCTAAGGGCGCGTACAGGTTGTTTAGTAATGAAAAGCTTGAGGCCGAGAAAATTTATTCTTCTCATCATAAAGAAACAGCGGAAAGGATAAAAGGAAATAAGCTTATATTTTCAATCCAAGATACTAGTTATTTGGATTTTGACTCTCATATAAATACCAAAGGGCTAGGCAGTATTTCTAAAGCTTATACAAAGCATAAAAAGGGTTTGCTGCTGCATAGTGCCTTAATGGTCAGTAAAGAAGGATTACCTTTAGGTTTATCTTCTCAACAGTGCTGGGCGCGTCCCGCTAGAAAAGAAGAAACAGCAAAAGAAAAAGCAAATAGGAAATACCGTACTTCTATAGAGGAGAAAGAAAGTTATAAGTGGATAGCAGCACTAAAAGAAACCATAAATAACGTTTCCAAAGATGTACAACTTGTCACTCTTGGTGATAGGGAAGCAGATATCTTCAAATTTTTATGGATAGCTGAATCATTGGGTAGTTTTTATGTAATCCGTAACCGAGCTAATAGAAAATTTATCTGTACTGAAGAGGGAAAAACAGATTTGCAAACACGCATAGCTCAACTTCCGGTAAAAGAGAAAATCGTCTTGGAAGTTGCTAAAAACGGGCACCAGAAGTCAAGAAAAGCAAATATTGAAGTAAAATATATGAAAGGCTATATACCTATCAGAGCGCCTTACATTTATGGGTCAAAAGATACAGCACATAAAATAAGTGATAAAGTCGCTGTATATGTGGTAAGCGCAAAGGAAATGGATCCTCCTAAAGGAGTTGAAGCTATCGATTGGACTTTGTTAACTAATGTACCAGTTAATAGCACTTTAGATGCCATAGAAAGGATAAATTGGTATAAGCTACGATGGAAAATTGAAGAATACTTTAGAATTTTAAAATCAGGATGTAAAATAGAAAGCTCTCGTTTAACTACAAAGGAAAGGCTACAGAAATTAATTGCTATAAAGAGCATTATTACATTTAAAATTTTATATTTAACAAAAGTGGCTTTATCGCATCCTATGGAGGCTTGCACTAAGGTTCTAAGCAATGAAGAGTGGAAAGCTCTTTACATACGTGAGCATCAAGTGGCCACATTGCCCGAAGAACCTCCAAACATAAAACAAGCTATTATTTGGTTAGGAAAATTAGGTGGGTTTATGAATAGAAAAGGTGATAATTTACCAGGAAGTATGACTCTATGGCGAGGCTATGAAAATCTTAGAGAGAGCATGGTTATGCTTCACATAATAACTTCTCAAAGTTATGGGTAAAAGTAAGGATTCAAATCCGGTGAATATGGCGGTAAAAACAATACGTTACACCCTACATTCTCAATCAGTTTTCTAATTTTTACGGACTTATGGAAGCTTGCATTATCAAGGATGACTGTCTGTCCAATTTTCAATTCAGGAATTAGTATATTTTCAACATAAGCCTCAAAAAGTTCACTGTTGCAATATCCCTCAAATGCACATGGTGCACCAACTTTTCCCTGATTTAAAGCTCCAATAATACTGATCCTTTTCTTCTTAAATGCAGGTTTTTCAGCAAACAATCTCTTCCCTTTCGGAGCCCATCCATATGCGTAAAATTCGTTGTCATCAATTCCAGATTCATCTATAAATACCAGGTTTTCTTTGTTTATTTTAGCTACTTTTTCTTTGAATTCTTTACGTTTTCCTTCATCTCTCTCTTGATAAAGAAAGGTTTTTTTTATATGTATAGCCAGCTTTTTTTAGATAATTGTATGCTGTCTCTTTGCACATATTCCCAAATTTTTCAATTACTTTATCAGTCGTAACATCTTGATTATCTTCCAGAAATTTAAAAAAACTGCCCATGTCTTTAATCTTGCTCCTATGACCTGTTTGGTAGCCATAGGCTGGCTTTACGCTTCCAGTTTCTTCCCTTCTTTTTCTCCACCAATACAGTGTTTTTCTGTCAATACTGAACATCTCACTCACAGCTTTCATGCTCATTTTTTTCTCATCTACCACTTTTAAAACACGTTCACGTAAATCTTCGCTGTATGGTTTTGGCATTTTTAACCTCTGCTTTTTATTCAACATGCCTTTATTATCATAAAATCCAGTCTAGGGAAAGCTTATTTTAGTTAGCTATAGCATAGTGCGTACTGATTTACTTCGCATTAGTGCTTGTGTTGCTTCTTGTTGATTATCTCCAGTACGCATACTCATACCAAATTGAAAATCTACACCCTCTACTTTACCATCTTTTTCAATGGTTTCACACTCAAAGCTAAAACCAGTAGCAAAACCTTTTTCTTGGTCAGGAATATCTCCAGTTACAATTCCTTTCATTGTTACACTACGATCATTTCCAGCTGTGCGTATCATTGCTTTACCATCTCGTATATCATCACTATTTATACGCTTTGCTATAACAGTTTGATCTATAGCTTGTGGACCTACTACTTCTCGAGATATTACTTCTACAGTTGGTTGATTGTATAGCTGACCACTCCCTACTAACGCTTGACTGTATACTTGTTGATATTGTTCTGTGTCACCATTATTCTGTTGCTCTAACCTGCCAACTTCTTCTTCAATACGTTGATTGTACTCTTCCTCATCATTTATATTAACTTCATTTACTGCTTGGCCTTGATTGCTTGCTATATTCACACTTTTTTGATTAAAGATGTCTTTATTGATAGCCAGAAAGATAAGGAATGGTATAAGTGAAATTACTAGATTTAATATTATACATGTGATTAAAAGTACAGCAGCGGCAATGTAAATTAACAATTTAGCCGTACCTTTTGCTATTTTAGATAATGTAGAGTCATTCTTTTGAGCATTCACAGCATTCAAAAGTAACATGACAAAACCAAAAGATAACACTGTTAGAACAGTAGGCACAATAATAGGCACTAACAAAATAGTATTAACAACTTTTTTTACAGAACCAGTTGGTTTAGCATTACTTGCCTGATTGTCATTCAGTGAAGTAAAATAGTTCTGACCAGCATTAGTAAGCCATTTTGTACCAGATAATACCCTTTTACTATTTTCCTCAGATAAATTGATTTTCATGATTTACACACACCTATTAAAAATATACTTTATAAGGCATATAACATTTTAGTTAACATAAACTTACTTCCACACGTTGATTCATGAGGCCTGCTGGAAAAGAGCGTGATAAGAGAAGGTGTGAAGCCCGCCGCGAAGCAAGTTGCTAATAAAATCTCGTGAGAAATCCTCAATCAACTTGACATTTATCGGTAAACATATTAATATTATTGATAAATATTGAAAATTTATAAGAGTTAATTATGACTGAAATAAAACTAAATGAGCAGCTTTTTCATGCTATTAAGACAAGAAATTCAAGTCTAGCTAGCAAATTGATTCGAGGTCGTGCTGATCCTAATGCTACAATAGAACCAAAGTTATATGCAAGTATAGATGTAGGAATTCCTCCTCACTTTCATAATGTTACTCCACTACATTTTGCTGTTATGCAAAAAGATAAAAAGATCGTAGAGGTTCTACTGAAAAATGGAGCGGTTACGGATGCAGAAATGCTCTTTACGCATGGCGGCAAACGCACTGCATTATATCTTGCTGTTGAAGCACAAGATCTCGAAATGGCAAGGCTTCTTCTTAGATATAAAGCAAAGGTAAATGTAAAAGTCATGGACAGTTATGGTGACGGATGTGTGACTGGAAATGACGGGTGTACTCCATTACATTGTGCTATTGCATTAGGAGATTTAACAATGGCCAAACTTCTTATTGAATACGGAGCTGATGTGAATGCACAAGTAAAAGGAAATGTTTTGGGTCGAAAAGGTACTGATGCTGCGTATGGCTATACACCACTACATATAGCTGTTGAAAAAGGGAATTTAGATGCAGTAAAACTTCTTATTGATTATGGAGCTAAAGTTGATATTAAAGATCACTATGGCTATGCACCACTAGCTCTTGCTGATAAGAAAAGTGCAGCAATTGTTAGGCTGATAATAAACCACATAGTAAATCACGTAGGAAAGCTAGAGGCTTCTGATCAACATGTCAAATTACGACTTACAAGTAGTAAACAACCCAAAATAGTTGATGAAAAACCTATAATACCTGCAAAAGATATTATAGAAAATCCAGAGATTTCTGATCAACATGTCAATTTACAACCTACAAGTAATAAACAACCCAAAATAGTTGATAAAAAACCTATAACACCTGCAGTGAAAGATGATAAAAACACTGGTGAAATGGATGTAGTTCGGAAAATGGATATTGATAAAGAGGTTGAAGGAAAGAAACCAGCAAAATTTGCAAGCAAAGTACAGTTAACAAAATTTGTAAATAAGGCGTCGCTTCCGATCGCAGGAATTGCATCTATTATATTAGTTTATTGTATTGTGGCAGAATTAAGTTTAGCATTAACAATTTCTGCAGCTGTGATTGCGTCAGTTGCACTTATCGCTAAGCCGATTGCTTTATACATACAGAAAGATCTACTAGAAAATAGCGCTGTAAGCAAAACCCTTGATACACCAAGCATCAAGCAACCTCAAGCAGCTGCTCAAGCTCTTTAACTAAATCAATTCACAAGGCCATAACACGGGCCTTTGTGCCTTCTGTCACTAAGATAACATCTACAAAATTTTAGCATGAGAAGTAGTAGAAAATGATAATCTAATAGTATACACTCTTAATAATGAAATCTTAGTTAAAAAGGTTTAAGTTTATTGTGTATCTTTATTTTGAAAAATGTGTGTAGATTATAATATTAGCACTAGAGTTACTGAGTCTTTATTTAAGCTAGTTGACAAGCAAGGAAATGAAAAGCTTAAGGAGTTTATTAAGTATTTCTATAATTTTGTTTATAATAGTGACCTAAAAATCAATGATAAATTTCTTCTATATATTGCTAAAGATTCCTATGATTTCATTTCTCAAAAAGAAAAAGATGAAAGCAAATTAACGGTATGTAATATTAATGATTTACCGGGGATAGATGGAAATTTTACTACGATTAAGGTAGTAAATGATGATATGCCATTCTTGGTTGACTCTGTGATTGCTAGTATTAAATCACACAATTTAACAATATGCTATTATAGTAACAGCATAATCAATGTTAAAAGAAAAGGTGGATTAATTGATGACATTTGCCCACTCAAAGAAAATGGCGGTATAAAAGAGTCAGTTATATATGTAATAATTAAGGGCATAAGTGACAGTTTTGTTGATACGCTAAAAGAATCTCTACAAAAAACCCTGAGGGCAGTAAATTGCTCTGTTAAAGATTGGCACTTAATGCTGCAAAAGCTTGATGAGGCAAGTCTTTCTGCCATCCCAACTGGAATGACGCCAGAGCAAAATCAGGAGCAAAAAGACTTTCTAAGTTGGCTGCAAAATAATAATTTTGTATTTTTAGGTTATCAAGAATGTGTTGCAGATAAAGATGGGAAGATAGTTCCAAGTAGCAAAGAGAATCTTGGTTTGATGAGAGCAAGTGAAGAGTATCAAAATGCATCGATTTCATCTGAGGATTTGGGTTCTTTGTATATATTTAGATCAGATCTAATCTCGATAGTCCATCGACGTACATATATGAATTGTATAGGGATAAAAGAATTTGATAATCAAGGAAAGTTAATAAAGGAAAAACGTTTTTTTGGTTTATTTACTTCTGTAGCTGAAGTTCAAGATATCAGAACCATTCCAATAATTAAAGACAAAATTAAAACAATAGAAAAAAGGGCTGGGTTTGTAATAGGCGGCCACAACAATAAAGCTTTGATTTCTATTTTACAAGTGTTCTCTTGTGATGAACTGTTCCAATCTAATGAGGATGAGTTATTTAAGATTTGTATCTCAATCATGTCCCTTGCAATTAAGCCAAGGGTCAAGTTGTTTTTAAGAAGTGTAGGAGCATTTATTAGCTGTATAGTGTTAATTCCAATGCGTTATGCTAGTGCTAGGTTAATGTTTGAAATACGAGACATATTAAAGGATGAAATAAATGCTGAAAGCTCAGAGATTTATAATCATCATATTATCAATGAATATGATTTAATGAAGCTGCATATTGTACTCAAAACTAGCAGTTCAGAAATTCTGGATGGCGAAGTTTTACGTATAGAGAATAAGCTGAGAAATATCACAGAAAAGTGGGAAGATCGTTTTATAGATAATTTATATCATACTTTTAGTACCGTTGAGGATATATTCATCCGCTATTGCAATGCATTTCCAGTCAGTTATCAGGCAAACTTTGAACCTCAGGAAGCGTATTACGACATGAAAAAGTTGGAAATAGTGAGGAAAAACGGTACTAGCGAGGTGGATTTAAGGCTTACTAAGGACAATCTTCATTATCAGCTAAAAGTATATACCTCAAATCATGGCGGACTTGGGTTATCAAAGATATTAAGAATTACTAAGAATTTAGGCGCTAAAATTCTATCCCATAATGGCTACTACATAGAAATTAACGGTGGAATTTGGATACATCACTTCGTATTATCAAGGGTTGATGAGCTAGCAAATAACATTACTCTAAAAGAGCAATTTGAAATAACACTTACTAAAGTATTTAGAAAAGAAATTAGAAATGACTATTTTAACAGTCTGATTATTTTAGCTGGGCTCAAATGGAAAGAAGTTCTTCTAGTTAGAACACTCAGTGCTTATTTAAAACAGACATCATTTAGCTATAATCAAGAATACATTCAGAAGGTAGTTTCGGAATATCCTAAAATAGTGAAGTATCTTATACAGCTATTTCGTTCAAGATTTAATCCAAGTATAGATGTTGATAGAGCAGAGACTACAGAGATTTTTAAAGAAAAAATTGAGGAACTTCTCAAAGAGATTAGCAATGTGTCGCATGATTATGTTTTTCGCTCAATGTTCAATTTAATAATGGCTATTTTGAGGACCAGTTATTATCAAGATGATAAGCATTATCTCTCTATAAAATTTGACTCAAGTAAAATTAATGATTTGCCAGAACCTCGTCCATACCGTGAGCTATATGTATATTCAAACCTCTTTGAGGGAATACATTTAAGAGGTGGGAAATTGGCACGCGGTGGATTAAGGTGGTCAGATAGAACAGAAGATTTTCGCACAGAAGTTTTGGGACTCATGAAAGCTCAGATGACAAAAAATGCGGTTATTGTTCCTGTTGGCGCAAAAGGTGGGTTTATAATAAAGCAAGTTTATAAAGATAAAAATACTTTAAGAGAGAAAGGTGTTGAATGCTATAAGGATTTTATCAGAGGCATGCTAGATATTACTGATAATGTAGTTGATGGTAAAGTAATTCCGCCAGAGAATGTCATTAGGTATGACGAAGATGATCCATATTTGGTAGTTGCTGCAGATAAAGGAACTGCATCGTTTTCTGATTATGCTAACCAAATAGCCGCTGAATATAACTTTTGGCTTGATGACGCATTTGCATCAGGTGGATCAGCTGGATATGACCATAAGAAAATGGGTATCACAGCTAGAGGTGCTTGGATTGCAGCACAAAGACATTTTTGGAAAATGAACAAAGATATTTACCAAGATGTAACTGTTGTTGGAATCGGAGATATGGCTGGCGACTTGTTCGGAAATGGTATGTTGCTCTCAAAAAACATACATTTAATCGGTGCATTCAATCATATGCATATTTTTGTTGATCCAAATCCCAATGTAGAAAAAAGCTTTGTGGAGCGTCAGCGTCTTTTTGAGTTACCATTTTCAACTTGGGTGGACTACAACAAAGATCTGATCTCTAAGGGTGGCGGAGTATTTGAGCGTAGTAGCAAATCCATAAGCATTTCCCAAGAAATGAAAAAGTCTTTTGGTATAAAAGAAGAAACATTACCTCCAAGTAGTTTGATAAAATATTTATTAAAAGCAGAAGTAGACTTTATATGGAATGGAGGAATTGGAACATTTGTTAAAGCAAATAGTGAAAGTCATAGCATGGTTGGCGACAAAGCAAACGATGAATTAAGGGTGGATGGTAAAGATATTAGGGCATCTATGTTTATAGAGGGAGGGAATCTTGGTTGTACTCAACTTGGAAGGATAGAATACGCTGAAAGAGGAGGGTATATTAATGCAGATTTTGTTGATAATTCAGCTGGGGTTATATGTTCCGATTTAGAAGTGAATATTAAGATAGCATTTGTTTCTGCTATGAAGGAAAATAGTCTTTCTTTAGAAAAAAGGAATGAAATACTGGCCAGTATGGTCGACGAAGTTGCATCCAATGTGCTTGAGAATCATAATAGGATTGAAACAAAAGCATTGCTTCTTGAGTGTTTGCAAGCTAAAGAAAGGTTGGAACAGCATCACAGATTAATTCTTAATCTTGAAAAACCTGGACTTCTAAATCGTGGTATAGAGTTTCTTCCAAATGATGAAGAAATAGCAAAAATGTTAGCCGAGCCAATAGGTTTAAATTCTCCTCAACTTTCTGTTTTGATGTCTTATGCTAGAACAAGCATAAAAAATGAGATTATAAATTCTGATATACCAGAAAAAGACTTTTCATCTGAGGTGTATTTATTAAGTTATTTTCCTCAAAAAATGATTAGTCAATTTAAAGACTACATATTAAGGCATCAGCTTAGTAGAGAAATTATTTCTACTTGTATTGCAAATGATATTGTAAATAGGATGGGGTGTGTATTCATCAATAATCTAGTTGAGAATGCAGGAATTAGCATGAATGAAGCGGTTAATATATATATTGTGATAAATCACTTATATAATCTGGATATTCTATGGAGCGAAATTGATGAATTAGATGGAAAGATAGACATTGATTCATATTTGGAGATAGTTAAAAACGTACAAAAATTTATTGGTAGAGTGTCATTTTGGCTAGCGAGAAACTTTGATAAGTTTGGTTTTATAGAGTTAAGTGATGTTATAAAGTTTCATGATGTAATTGAAACTTTAGGTAAGAATTTGACTGGGATTTTAGATGAAAGATTATTACAAACTTATAATTGTAAACTGGAGTCTTTACTGAAACTTAAAATAAATGAAACTCTGGCAAGCAAAGTTGCTAACTTGTGTGTTCTCACTTATGCATTGGACGTTATATCTATTTCTGAACAAACATCTACACCTATACTTGATGTTAGTAAAATATATTTTGAATTAAAATCATTGTTGAAATTTGATCTTATCAGAGAAATTGCTATTAAAATGAAGGGTATTTCTTCTTATTGGAACCGCAGCTTAATTAATGATTCGTTGGATGATTTAAGTAACTATCACCACAAGCTGACTGTTAAAGTTATAAAATCCACTGATAACACAGAGGATAATATTAAAGTTTGGGCTTATAATGACAAAGATTACATAGAACGTTATAGTAGTTTTTTAGATGAGATGGTTGCTTCTAAACTTGATTTAAGTAAATTAATATTTATAATCAGGAGAATTAAAGCACTGGCTTCATAGGAAAATGTTTAATATAGGATTTACAGAAATTTTAGTTGTAGCACTAGTCAGTATAATCGTTCTTGATAAAAATAAGGTTCCTATGTTTATTGACCTTATCAAGAATGTGTATAGGTATATAATAATTATAAAATCAAAAGTTAAAAAGTTGTTAAAAGATGCCGGAATTGAAGAATTATATGAAGAATGTAATACAGAGGAAGTAAATTATATAGCCGGTAAAAATGGCAAGCTCTATCCCGCTTATAATATAGATAATACATCCAAAAGTCCTCTTTCAAAAAATGACAGCGAAGATTCTAGTAGTAGATGACATATTATCCAACGTTAAGCTTTTAAAAGCTAGGCTCACAGCAGAGTATTACACAGTCATAACAGCGTATGATGGCGAAGAAGCCTTGGATTTAGTAGCAAAGCAGCAGCCTGATATTATACTGCTGGATATTATGATGCCAAAAATGAATGGTTTTGAGGTTTGTAAGCAATTAAAGAACGATCCATTAACAACGCATATTCCAATAGTTATGGTAACTGCGCTACATGATACTCACAATAGAGTGCAAGGCATTAACGCTGGTGCAGATGATTTTTTAACTAAACCGATAGACGAGACTGCTTTATCTGCAAGAATTAAATCTCTTACACGCCTCAAAATGGTTGTAGATGAATTGCGTTTGCGCGGCGAAACTAACGCTGAGGTTGGTGGTGTAACAGGAAGCTGTATTATGGATTACTCCAATCAGATTTCTGACGTGAGCATACTTGTTATAGATGAGGACGTCTTTCAAGCAGAGCAGATATATAAGATTCTAAAGCAGCGTTTTCAGTCTATAAAAATATTGAATGATCCTATAGAAGCATTAAGAGTTGGTGTTAAGGATAATTATGACCTGATTATTTCTGATATACACTTTACAAAAACTGACGGCCTTCGTTTGTGCTCTGAGTTTCGCAGTAAGTTAGAAACACGTTATACACCAATTCTGATTCTTTCTGAGGATTACGATAAAAACAATTTAGTAAAAGCGCTGAATGTTGGTGCTAATGATTATTTAACAGTACCTTTGGATGAAGGTGAGTTAATCGCAAGGGTTAATTCGCAAGTAAAACGAAAAAGGTATCAGGATGCTCTGAGAATGAATTTATTTAATAATGCAGAAATGTCTATAAAGGATCCATTAACTAACTGTTATAATAGAAGATATTTTGATACACACTTAAAAAACATCGTTAAAGACTCTATAGAAAAGGATAGAAGATTATCCCTTATGATGCTCGATATAGATTATTTTAAAATGGTAAATGATGACTTTGGACATAACGCTGGTGACAAGCTTTTAAAACAAATACAGAAGAAAATTTCTGAAAACATTAGAATAACAGATTTATTAGCTAGGTTTGGTGGTGAGGAGTTCGTTATTGTAATGCCTGATACCAGTATATCAAGTGCACATATTATTGCAGAGAGAATACGCGAAGTAATTGCTAAAGAACGTTTTGTACTTTCGGATAAAAATACACCACATAATATAACTGTAAGCATCGGCATTGCAGAAATGGTAAGCTCTTATAATGAAAACATCAATTTGTTTATAGAGCATGCTGACCAGTGTTTATATAAAGCAAAAAATATGGGAAGAAATAGAGTAGTTGCTAGCTAGATGCTGCATCCTTATGGACAGTCTATTAAATCAATTTAGATAGATAAATAGCGGTTTTACACCCAGTTTTTATCAATGAAGATAAAATATTGTAACCAAATGCACTTTCAGCGTTGTGCTCAATTGCAATATCTCTGTGCTCAAGTTCCTCATCACGAAATTTACTTATCGTCTCTTTTAACTCCCCATCTTCCAAATGTAAAACTTGTTCTTTATAATGCTCTCCTATAACTTCTTCAACCGCAGCAGTGCAAGCCATAGCAGCTTTTTCGCCCATAATAGAAGTTATAACACCAAGTGATACTCCTAAAACACGCCAAATTGGCAACAAAGCAGTTGGACGAACCTTATACTCTTTAATTTTTTCATTAAAATAATGGAGATGCTTTTTCTCCTGTTCTTCCATTTGAATTATCTCATTTATTATAGAAGATTTTTTGAGAACAAATTTTTGACCGGAATAAATACAAATAGCTCCATATTCTCCAGCGTGATTTACCCTTATTGCCTGTTCTAAAAATTTTCCCTTTAATTTATTAATATTCTTTTCCAATGTTTCCTTCACATATAATATTTATCATGTATTAGCATTACTATAAATAAGCGTGTTGTAGAGTAAATAAAACTTCATCCAATTATATAAATTACGATCAAGGTAGCATAGCAAAACCTTTACTTAAAGACACCCCAAAAAAGCAAGTTTGAGTTAACAAGAAAGCCGCTAAGATATAAATATTAACTACACTTAAAGATATTTTCATAATTTTTTATTATAATACTAGCATAATATAATAGTAAGGTAAGTATGTTAGATAAAGATTTAAAAATATCAGGTATTAATATCAAAAATTTAAAACTAAAAGACCCATGTATAAAAAAAATACTCCCAGTAGAAATAGTGCCAGGAGAAAAAATACTACATCCACATTACACTAATTATGATTCTAATAATGCTGTCCATGGATGTCATGACAGAGAAGTTAGCGCAGCAAATATTAAAGAGATAAAGGCGCTATATGAAGCAAAAATACAGATAGATGGCAATGACATTGGCAAATTCCATACGAAATTCTATTTTGATTATTTGGGCTATGGATTCAAAGAAAACAACCCGGTACATCATTGCAAAGAAAATATTAAACAATACTCTTGGTCAAAGGATCTTGGCGGTAATAATAATTTAAATATACTTTATAAACTTGTAAAGGTTAACTCCGACTCGTATCAGTTACAAAGATGTCATGAGAACGGTACCTTATGGAATAATAAACATTACGATATAGATATAAAGTATATCAATTTTTCAGATTGTGCAGAAGTAAAAGACTCTAATACATCTTACTTTGAAAAATACTATGAAGAAAATTCACATAATCATGCACCTGATTTTATAATAAAAAGAGGAGAGTCGAAGATAACAGATAATAATACTGGTGGTGATCCAATTATTTCACCTGCCGCACCGGTAGAGATATATGAATACTCTACCAACAATGCTGCTAAAGCAGGAAAGTTTATAGGACAGTTTTCTACTGACTATGGAGCATTCTACCTTTCTTATCAGGATGCAGAAGATTTAACCAACAAACGTCATCCAACAAAGATTGCTTTTCAATATAAAGGACAGGACCTTTCCAAAGGAAAAATGGATGTAGACATTATAAAAAAGGCTAAGGATAAATGCGATTTAGGAGAATTTAAAGAGGGTGATGAAGAGTATACTTTCTTTTTAGCAGAGTATGATGCAAATTGTGCACGTAAAGGTTCCTTTTCTGGAAACAAATCTGCCGCATTTTCTCCTAGTGCTTACAGTACAACTTTTACATCTTCTCTTGTCACTCCAGAAGTGCTTCAACCACGTACCAGCACACGCATATCTAAGAAAGAAAAGGACCTTAAAGAAGAAGTAAATAGATTGGAAGCTGAAATAGCTAAACTAAACAACGACATCAAGAATTTAAAAAAAGGTGCTGATGCAGAGCTTAAGAAACAACTTCAGGCAAAAGAGGCTGAGCTTAAATCACAAATCACTGATCTGAATAGTCAAATCAAGAATTTAAAAGAAGGTGCTGATGCAAAACTCAAGCAACAACTTGATGCAAAAGAGGCTGAGCTTAAATCACAAATCACTGATCTGAATAGTCAAATCAAGAATTTAAAAGAAGGTGCTGATGCAAAACTCAAGCAACAACTTGATGCACAAAAGATCGAGCTTCAATCTAAAATCGATGCTCTGAATAGTGAAATTAAGACTCTGAAAGAAGGTGTTGATCCAAACATTAGCCAACAACTTCAGGAGAAAACAGATCAAATCACTGATCTGAATAGTCAAATCAAGAATTTAAAAGAAGGTGCTGATGCAAAACTCAAGCAACAACTTGATGCACAAAAGATCGAGCTTCAATCTAAAATCGATGCTCTGAATAGTGAAATTAAGACTCTGAAAGAAGGTGTTGATCCAAACATTAGCCAACAACTTCAGGAGAAAACAGATCAAATCACTGATCTGAATAGTCAAATCAAGAATTTAAAAGAAGGTGCTGATGCAAAACTCAAGCAACAACTTGATGCACAAAAGATCGAGCTTCAATCTAAAATCGATGCTCTGAATAGTGAAATTAAGACTCTGAAAGAAGGTGTTGATCCAAACATTAGCCAACAACTTCAGGAGAAAACAGATCAAATCGCTAAGCTGAACAGCCAGATTGAAAATTTGACAAAAGGTGCTGATGCAAAACTCAAGCAACAACTTGATGCAGAAAAGATCGAGCTTCAATCTAAAATCGATGCTCTGAATAGTGAAATTAAGACTCTGAAAGAAGGTGTTGACCCAAACATTAGCCAACAACTTCAGGAGAAAACAGATCAAATCGCTAAGCTGAACAGCCAGATTGAAAATTTGACAAAAGGTGCTGATGCAAAAGAGGCTGAGCTTCAATCAAAAATCAATGATATCAGCAAATTACAAAATGATATTAATGAGTTAAAAAAATCTGTTGATCCGGACGCTCTAAATAAACTTAACAAGCAATTACAAGAGAAGACAGAGGCTTTCGAAGATAAAAAAACAGAGGCCAATGGATTGAGAGATGAGATCAAAAAAGTTCTAAAGGATATAGAAGATCTTAAAAAGGCAGAAAAGAAACTCACAAGTGGGATTCAAAACAAAGACAAGGCTTTACAACAAAAAGAAATTGATATCAGTAAACTGAATAGCCAAATCAAAGATTTAAGTACTAAGTCAGCAGATGCTGAAAAAGCAGTGAAAATAATGAACAAGGAGCTAAAAGACAAAGAAAAAGATTTGGAGCGTGCAAAGGAAGACAATAAGGATCTGTTACGTCAAGTTAACAGGTTAATAGATCTTGAGAAAGGACTGCAAGAACTTAATAAGCAGCTTCAAGAGAAAAAAGAAGCACTAAGAACTGCGCAAGATACGTTGGATAGGGAACTTGATGCAGCTAAGGAGCTAAAAGAAGAGTTAAAAGATGTTGAAAATGTAGCACAAAAGTGTAATGAGCAACTTCAAGAAAAAGTAGAGATCCTCGAAGCTAAAGATACTGAGTTGAAAAATGCACTTGATGAAATTGAGGAATTGAAAGAAAGATTAGAAAATGCTGAAAGTATAATTGAGGAACTTGAAGAAAAAGTAGAGACTCTCGAAGCTAAAAAAACTGAGCTGCAAGATACACTTGATGAAATTAAGGAATTGAAAGAAAAATTAGCAGATGCTGAAAATGTAGCACAAGAGCGTAATAAACAACTCGAGGACAAAAAAGCTGAACTCGCTGATAAAGAATCTGAGCTTCAAGCAAAAATCGATGAAGTCTCTGCTCTTAATACGCAGATTGATGGATTAAAAGAAAACGCTGATGCTGCTCTCATTAAACAACTTGAGGATAAAAAAGCTGAACTCGCAGCTAAAGAATCTGAGCTTCAAGCAAAAGTTGATGAAGTCACTGCTCTTAATACACAGATTGATGGATTAAAAGAAAACGCTGATGCTGCTCTCATTAAACAACTTGAGGATAAAAAAGCTGAACTCGCAGCTAAAGAATCTGAGCTTCAAGCAAAAGTTGATGAAGTCACTGCTCTTAATACACAGATTGATGGATTAAAAGAAAATGCTGATGCTGCTCTCATTAAACAACTCGAGGACAAAAAAGCTGAACTCGCAGATAAGGAATCTGAGCTTCAAGCGAAAGTTGATGAAGTCTCTGCTCTTAATACACAGATTGATGGATTAAAAGAAAATGCTGATACTGCTCTCATTAAACAACTTGAGGACAAAAAAGCTGAACTCGCAGCTAAAGAATCTGAGCTTCAAGCAAAAATCGATGAAGTCTCTGCTCTTAATACGCAGATTGATGGATTAAAAGAAAACGCTGATGCTGCTCTCATTAAACAACTTGAGGACAAGAAAGCTGAACTCGCTGATAAAGAATCTGAGCTTCAAGCAAAAATCGATGAAGTCTCTGCTCTTAATACGCAGATTGATGGATTAAAAGAAAACGCTGATGCTGCTCTCATTAAACAACTTGAGGACAAGAAAGCTGAACTCGCTGATAAAGAATCTGAGCTTCAAGCAAAAGTTGATGAAGTCACTGCTCTTAATACACAGATTGATGGATTAAAAGAAAATGCTGATGCTGCTCTCATTAAACAACTCGAGGACAAAAAAGCTGAACTCGCAGCTAAAGAATCTGAGCTTCAAGCAAAAATCGATGAAGTCTCTGCTCTTAATACGCAGATTGATGGATTAAAAGAAAACGCTGATGCTGCTCTCATTAAACAACTTGAGGATAAAAAAGCTGAACTCGCAGCTAAAGAATCTGAGCTTCAAGCAAAAGTTGATGAAGTCACTGCTCTTAATACACAGATTGATGGATTAAAAGAAAATGCTGATGCTGCTCTCATTAAACAACTTGAGGACAAAAAAGCTGAACTCGCAGATAAGGAAAATGAAATCGCTGATCTTAAAACACAGATTGATGGATTAAAAGAAAACGCTGATGCTGCTCTCATTAAACAACTTGAGGACAAAAAAGCTGAACTCGCTGATAAGGAAAATGAAATCACTGCTCTTAAAACACAGATTGATGGATTAAAAGAAAATGCTGATGCTGCTCTCATTAAACAACTTGAGGACAAAAAAGCTGAACTCGCAGATAAGGAAAATGAAATCGCTGATCTTAAAACACAGATTGATGGATTAAAAGAAAACGCTGATGCTGAACTCAAGCAACAACTTGAGGATAAAAAAGCTGAACTCGCTGATAAGGAAAATGAAATCACTGCTCTTAAAACACAGATTGATGGGTTACAAGACAATTTTGACATAGAGTGTAATAAACAACTCGAGGACAAAAAAGCTGAACTCGCAGCTAAAGAATCTGAGCTTCAAGCAAAAATCGATGAAGTCTCTGCTCTTAATACGCAGATTGATGGATTAAAAGAAAACGCTGATGCTGCTCTCATTAAACAACTTGAGGACAAGAAAGCTGAACTCGCTGATAAGGAAAATGAAATCACTGATCTTAAAACACAGATTGATGGGTTAAAAGAAAACGCTGATGCTGCTCTCATTAAACAACTTGAGGATAAAAAAGCTGAACTCGCAGCTAAAGAATCTGAGCTTCAAGCAAAAGTTGATGAAGTCACTGCTCTTAATACACAGATTGATGGATTAAAAGAAAATGCTGATGCTGCTCTCATTAAACAACTCGAGGACAAAAAAGCTGAACTCGCTGATAAAGAATCTGAGCTTCAAGCAAAAATCGATGAAGTCTCTGCTCTTAACACACAGATTGATGGATTAAAAGAAAATGCTGATGCTGCTCTCATTAAACAACTTGAGGACAAAAAAGCTGAACTCGCTGATAAAGAATCTGAGCTTCAAGCGAAAGTTGATGAAGTCTCTGCTCTTAATACACAGATTGATGGATTAAAAGAAAATGCTGATACTGCTCTCATTAAACAACTTGAGGACAAAAAAGCTGAACTCGCAGCTAAAGAATCTGAGCTTCAAGCAAAAATCGATGAAGTCTCTGCTCTTAATACGCAGATTGATGGATTAAAAGAAAACGCTGATGCTGCTCTCATTAAACAACTTGAGGACAAGAAAGCTGAACTCGCTGATAAAGAATCTGAGCTTCAAGCAAAAATCGATGAAGTCTCTGCTCTTAATACGCAGATTGATGGATTAAAAGAAAACGCTGATGCTGCTCTCATTAAACAACTTGAGGACAAGAAAGCTGAACTCGCTGATAAAGAATCTGAGCTTCAAGCAAAAGTTGATGAAGTCACTGCTCTTAATACACAGATTGATGGATTAAAAGAAAATGCTGATGCTGCTCTCATTAAACAACTCGAGGACAAAAAAGCTGAACTCGCAGATAAGGAAAATGAAATCGCTGATCTTAAAACACAGATTGATGGATTAAAAGAAAACGCTGATGCTGCTCTCATTAAACAACTTGAGGACAAGAAAGCTGAACTCGCTGATAAGGAAAATGAAATCGCTGATCTCATTAAGAAACTAGAAACAGGTAGCATAGATACGCTAGAGAAATTACGGGAAGAAAAAGCTGAATTGGAGATAAAGCTACAAAATCTAGAAGAATTGAAGAAATCCGAGTTAGAAGAATTGCAGCAAGAAATAAGACTCTTAAAAGTACAACTGACTGATAACGGGTGCAAAGAACTGATAAAGGATGCACAACAGAAATTGTTAGATAAGGAAAATGAATTTATTGAATTGAAAAACTCCTGCAAAGAAGACAAAGAAAAATTACAAGAAAAAATAGATAGCATTACATCTGAAATAGATAGATGTGCGGAGCTTGAAATCGTTAAGGAGAAGATGATAGCACAAGAAAAACAAATTGAAGAAATGATAAATCTTCATAAAGAAGAGAAACAGAGGTTGCAGGAAGAAATAGATGACTTAAGAGCTATAACAAAAAATACGAGCATTATAGATCAACTTACCCAACAATTGAAGGATAAAACAAGTGAAATCAGCAATTTGCAAGATCAGGTTAAGAAATTGGAAGCAGTTATTGATTCTGATAGTCAATTAAAGAAAGACCTAGTTGATTGTAACAAAAAAACGGAAGAATTACTAGAAGATTTAACAAATAAGGATAACAAGCTGGATGAAATGAAAAAAGAAATAGATGATCTCAAGAAAGGAATTGATAAAGAAAAAGACCCAAATAACAAACCAGGTGGTAACGATAACGATGATCCAACCGACGGAAAAAATACAGAACCAAAGTATGTGTTTGGTTACACCAATAAATATGGGTGCACTAAATTCATTTCACCAAGCCAAATTGATCTCCCTATTGAAAGGCTGATGGAGCAATACTCGGGTAAAATCATTACACCAAACAACAACAGCACCAATAACTTTGATGTTTTAGAAGCTATAAAGTGCTCGTATGACGACAACTTCTATCAAGACCCTTCATATTTGTACTAAGTAGTAATATAGGTAAGACACCTGTAAATGTTACCTAATTTACAGGCGCTACTGCTGAACCTGATCTGCTCACGCCAGATTACGTTAATACGAATTAACTGCTTTTCACTATTGCTGATGGATTTTTGCAGCATCTTACCCTCTCCTTCCAAGGCTGACCGCCACGGGAGTTAGGAGCTGATTTACTGTTGAAAAGATTACTAGAGCCTTTGTCATTAAATCCACTATCACAGCTATCACTACTTGGAGATCTAGATAGTTGTGTGGGCAGAATAATATCCCCTGGATCTTGGATTAACTTGTAATGCTCTGGATTAGTTTTAATCAGGTGTTTCATTTCACATGTATAAGTAGTGTTATCCTTATCTAATATTTTTATATATTTTGTTAAAAATTTCTTTTCTTCTTTTAAATTCTCAATACAGTATGTTTTATCTTCGATTATTCCTGCTAGATTATTAGTATATTCCAACATCTGTCGGAATGTATGCTCAGGAAAACAGTCTATATCTATCTGTTGCGTGTAAAATGCTCTTTCTAATTCTTTGCGCTGCTCTTGTAACTCCTCATTTATTCCTTTTAGCTCCTCAAATCTTTTCTTTTCTTTCTGCTGTTCTTTATTTTTAACATCTATTTCGTTTTGTAATTCTCCACATTTCCATGACTTTTTTTCCAATTCCTCATTAGAAGATTTAAGCTCTTCTTTGCACTTCTGGTCCAATGCTAACATCTGAGACTTCAAGGTTTGTACAGCTTTGCTCTTTTCATCCATGAGATATTCTGCGTATTCCTCTGCTTTTTCTACTGTATTTTTTAATACTATATTCTCTTGAATAAGAACTCCAAGGTTCTTCTCTACCTTTTCTTTTGCTTCATACACATCACAAAGTTCTTTTGCCTTCTCTTCATGCTCTTTTTTTAATTTTGCTAATTCCTCACATATTTTATCATTTTCTGCTTTTAAGTTCCTATTCTTCCACAGTTTTTCAACTGCTACCCTATCTTTTGCTCGTAAATAGCTATTCTGTTGTTCTAGTTCTTTAACTTTTTGCTTAATTTTTGCAAGCTCAGCTCTAAAATCACCATCACGCTTGTCTAATTCTACAATTTCCCGTACGGCACTTATAATTTTCTGATTTATGAACCCTTTTTCTTCCTCAAATTCTCGCTTGATTTTTTCAATCTCATCCTGAAGGTTACATTTCTCTCCACTCAAATTTTCTATGTGATTCTTTAACTCTTCTTTTTCTGCTTGTGCTGTTTTTAGCTCCTTCAGTAGCAGCTGCCTCTCTTGCATTAGTTTATTGTGTTTTTGATTCAGGACCTGCAAACCTGCTTCTATTCCCTGCTTCAATTCAATATTCTCTCTTTTCAACTTTGATGCTTCCTGTTTTAAATTATCAAATCCACCCATTTGTGGCAAATCAACTTCTGTCTGAGTTCCAATCTCTGTTTGACTTACTTTAGTTGATTCGCTGGCTTGCGTGTCACATACAACTGCAACAGAACTGTTTTTAAAATCCTGATTTGCATCTATACCTTTGTCGTTAGGATTTTGATTCCCCTGTTCCTCAGCATTATTCTCAAAATCCTGGTTTGCATCTATACCTTTATCGTTAGGATTTTGATTCCCTTGTTCCTCAGCATTATTCTCAAAATCTTGGTTTGTATCTATACCTTTGTCGTTGGAATTTTTATTCCCTTGTTCCTCATCATTATTCTCAAAATCCTGGTTTGCATCTGTACCTTTGTCGTTAAGATTTTGATTTGTTTCTATTGCTTTTTCTGGTTCTATTACCTTTATACTCTCTGTAGATTCTGGCCCTAGCGATTTTTCCACAGAATCATACAACGAGCAGTCTTGAATATGTAGCTCATGATTTTGTTGTACTAATTTTAAATCATCTTTCGACAGCAACCCAGACTTTTTACCATTAAACTCCACTATTTTAGTTATGCCACTGCTACTCACATTCATGATCATTTTGCAAATTGAAATATTTCCGGACTCATCCTCTGCACGCCATGTACTTGTCATTTCATAGTATGCACCATCTTTGAATTCGTAATACCTTTTCTTACCTTCTTCTTGGTAAGCATGTACTTCATGTTTCTTATTAAAATATATATTTAACTCACAAATATCTTTTTCTTTCTGTAAAAGATCACTAATTTGCGTTGGCTCACTTCTACCACTATGATCAATAAGATTAATATTTAAAACCTTACTGTTACCGTCATCAGCTTTTGCATAATAAGCTTGAAATTCTATGTTTTCCCCAAAATACTTACTCGCAGCTTCTTGCCCCTGATCCGCTAAATCTACGTAACTACTTAAATCTTCTCTAAAGCTCTTACTGAAAGATTCGCATTCTTCATCTAATGCTTTATCTATATACTCTGCCTTAAATTTTTCATCCCCTATTAGATCTATTAATAGATCATCAAAATCCCACTCATCACTACAATCATTTCTTATGGCATTGAAGTCATTTTTTTCTTTCAACTTTTTTAAGAACGATATTTGTTTTTGCAGTTGATGCATATCGAAATTTTTGACCATCTTGTTTAACTGAGGATACAGTCTTTCATATCTGGTAGCTGGAGGGACATTACGACATTTTTTTGCAAGATTATTGAATTCTTCATGTAACTTATCATTTTCGGCAATTGAGCGGCAAAACTTTACAACACTCAGATCTTTGAGAGAGGGATTAGCTTTCTCTGCCGCATTCAGCTTTTTTTTGAGTAATATAAATTTGCCCTTAAGAGAAGCAAGGTAAGCTAATGCGTTAAGATCAACATGTTTCCTAAATTCGCTTCTATTTTTGTAAGAATGTAACTTTAATAAATATTCAATTACACAAGAAACATCATTTGCAATTTCTGTAGCAAATTTAACATTAGAACCTTCTTTTTTTTTCGGCTCGTTACTCATTTCTGCCGGCTTTTTGGAACCAAAAGGCCAACCAAAGCTACCCAATATACCATCTGACATAAAACACCCCCTTCACATCACACTGAATTAATATTATATTCCTTTTAGAAGCAATCAAGCACAATAAACTTGTGCATTACTTCTATGCTAATTTTTATTGAAAATAATTGTGAATACTAAGCTTAAGCTTAACTTTTTCGCTTATTCTTTTTGCTTTTCGTTATACACTAGATTTAGCCTCACTATACATTTCTAATTAATACTTTACATAATAACTTAGTATAAAAAGCTATGCAAGCATTTTTTTCATTAGATTGAGAATTAATAAGATACAAAAACATTTTTATGGAATTCAAAGGTTTTGAGCTCTATCACATCCTCTCTTTTAGGACTGGTTGAAACTAAATGAATTGGCACACCTATTAACTCCTCTACCCTTTCTATGTATTTCATTAAATTCACAGGTAACCCATCAGTAGATCGTGTACCCTGAGTACTTTCTTTCCAACCTGGCAACTCTTCATATATTGGTTCTAATCTTTCTTGTATTGAATGTGAAGCAGGTAAATAATCATATAAACTGCCATCATATTTATACCCAGTACATATTTTAATTGCGTCGAAGGAATCAAGAATATCCAGTTTAGTTAATACAACACTTGAAACTCCAGATAATTGTACAGCCTGTCGCACCAAGACTGCGTCGAACCATCCACAGCGTCTTCTTCTATTGCTTACCGTTCCAAGCTCCTTACCTATAGTAAATAGACTATCGCCCACTTCATTCTCCTGTTCAGTAGGAAATGGTCCATTACCTACTCTTGTTGTATAAGCTTTCGCCACTCCAATAACATGAGTATTAGAAGACAATCCCGAACCTGTTATTGCTTGCGACGCTACGGTGTTGCTTGAAGTAACAAAAGGATATGTGCCGTGATCAATATCTAAAAATGTACCTTGAGCACCTTCAAATATTACCATCTTACCTTCTTTTACAAGGTCATTTAGCACTTTCCATACGGTTTTTTTATACTGAAGAATTTTTTTCGAAATTTCTTGAATTTCTTTTAATATTTCCTCTTTTTCAATTGCCTTATAATTAAGGCCATTTCTGATAGCGTTGTGATAATTAAGAAGAGTATCCACTCTTTTACCCAACTCATCTGCATTTTCTAAATCGCAAAGGCGTATGGCTCTTCTTCCAACTTTATCTTCATAACATGGACCTATACCTTTATTCGTTGTGCCAATTTTGTGATTTTCATTTAAATCTTCAAATAGCTTTTCCTTGTCTTTATGAATACTCAGTATTAGTGGACAACTCTCAGAGATCATCAAGTTGCTAGGATTTATATCTATTCCTTTAGCTTTTAATGATTCTATTTCCGAAATGAGTGCATGTGAGTCAAGAGCAACACCATTTCCTATCATAGATATTTTACCAGTCCTTAAAACAGAAGAGGGCAATAAATTTAATTTATAGACTTCATCGTTCACTACTATGGTATGCCCAGCGTTATTTCCGCCTTGAAACCTAACCACTACATCAGCATTCTCAGAAAGGTAATCTACTATTTTACCTTTGCCTTCATCACCCCACTGAAGACCAACAATTACAATATTATTCATCACTATTTTTCAAATTAATATGTAAATACTAATACAATACATCATAAATAACAAGTTAGATGTATAGTTCCAGTTTTAGCTACTTGGATTACACTAGTAGTTGATACTTAAACCAGTCTTACCGCTTTTTAGCCTTTGCCTGTTCTAAAGTTGCATTAATGTTAAAGTTAAGATGAGTGTATTAACTAATATACCTAATTACACAAAAAGCTTAAAAACTTAATATAACATTAATGATAATATGTTAAAATAGTAATAAATAATTCAGGAGACTACATGAAAAATCTATCATCTAACCAAGCTACAAAATCATATAAACTGCATACTCCTAACTATTTGCTCGATAAAGAAGCAGAAGCGTCTAGCGATATGGAAAGATATGGAATTATGAGTGACAGTATAAAGTTTCCTTGGGATGATGAATATGATCCATATATTTACAACACCTATAATACTATTAATACTCCTAACTATTGGTCTGATAATGAAGCAGAAGCGTATAGCGATATGGAAAGATATGGAATTGTTAGTGGCAGTTTTGGACTAGCTAAAGAAATAGCACAGAGGATTGCTTTACCTATTGGAGATCATGTTGCAAAGAAAATCATTGTACCAATAGGAGACCATGTTGTAAGAGAAATTATGGTACCAGTTGGAAAACATTTTACAAAAGACATTGCTCTACCAGTGGCAAAATATATTGCAAAAGATATTGTATTGCCTATTGCAAAAGAAGTTTCAGCAGAAATCAAGGACTTAACGATAAAGCTGACGAAAGGTTTAACAGAACACATTAAAGAAATTATAAGGCAAGAAATAGATGTCATGCAGAACAAAATCAAAGCACTACCAAGTGAAATAATTGAAGGTGTAAAAAACAGTCTCAATATAAAGCTCCCTTGGAAAGCACCAACTATGGAAACTGCAGATGAGGATCACGAGTCATATACTTACAACACCTATTCTGGCTTAGAGATTTAGCGTAAAATGCAGTGGCTTATGTATGTAATATATGAGAACCTTCATCAACACGCATTCCACCACTTAAAGAACCATCTGGTTGCTCGCTCTCCTTTGAAGGAAAAGATTCAACTGCTTTGTTAATCAACAAATCTAAAGAGATACAAACAACTAGACTTGCTAACAGAGTTAAAGCACCTATAGCTGCAGGTGATGTGAAGCCAAGAGCAACCAATCCTGCTCCAATTCCAAATGAAACAGCCATTGCCGATATTGTTTTGCTTGCCAATTCTATTTTTTTCTCGCTAAGTGATAATCGCAATACAGTAAATGGTAAGCACAATAATGTAAAACCCCCTAAGCCAATCATTCCACCTACGACAAGAGGTGATAAGCCAGGAATAAAACTTGCAATACAACCTCCAAGAATGCCATTAATAGCTCCAATACCAGCTACGCACCCAATACCAATACTGGCCATTCCACCAAATATAGCTATTCCTTTTACTATTTCATTCATACTCTCACCTCACATCATTAAATTAACAGTTATAATGCTAGCATCTTTAGTTGATATAATCAATATCTTTACTTGATGATTTGAGGATTTTCAATTGACTCTCAACATACTTAAGTCTATATAATCTAAATAAAGTTTCCTTGGAAAGCACCAACTATGGAAACTGTAGATGACGATAACGATTACCATTCATATACTTACAACACCTATTCTGGCTTAGAGATTTAGCGTAAAATTCAGCGACTTATAGCTGTAATGTATAAACACCTTCAACACGCACTTCATCAATCAAAGAACCATCTGGTTGAATGCTTTTCTTTGAAGAAAAGCATTCAACTGCTTTGTTCATCAGCACAGACAAAGAAATACAAATAATTGGAGCTATCATAATGGTCAAAGCACATATAGCTGCAGGCAATGTGAAGCCAAGAGCAACAAGTCCTGCTCCAATTCCAAAACTAACACCAATTTCCATAACGCCTCTTACATAACATCTAATACTGTTGAGATATTTTTTACGTTCTTTTAAACATCCACTTAATTCTTTAAAATACCCTTCAAATTCCTTTAATTGCTCTGCATTTAAACGTCCCTTTTGTTCTTCAGATTTTATACCAATAAGTATCTCACCGAGAAAGTTGATGCACTTATCTATAAACTTATTAGAAGACATCATACAGAACAATAGTACCGGTAATACAGAACCAATAATCCCACCTACAATAATAGGTGGTAAACTAGTAAAGCTTAAAGCTAAACCAGCAAGGGCACCTATCACAGCTGCACAACACGCTATAGATACAACTGCTGCCCCGACTAAAATTAGTAATTTAAAATTTTTCATATGCTTTTTTGATTCCATCACACTATTCTAAGTCTAGCATCCTTAACCTACATAGTCAATGTCTTTCATTTCTGACTCTGAGGGTTTTCAATTGACTTTCAACATACTTAAGTCTATATAATCTAACTACTTGCAAGTTATTAAGATATGCCTGATTTAAAAACAATGACGTTAAATTTTGGACCTCAGCACCCAGCTGCACATGGAGTGCTCCGTCTTGTTTTGGAGATGGATGGTGAAGTTATTGAAAGGGCAGATCCTCACATCGGACTCTTGCATCGTGGCACTGAGAAATTAATAGAATATAAGACATATCTTCAGGCTTTACCTTATTTCGACCGCCTTGATTATGTGTCACCAATGTCCCAAGAACATGCCTATTCATTATGCGTGGAGAGATTATTGCAATGTGAAATTCCAATAAGAGCAAAATATTTGCGTGTTCTGTTTTGTGAGCTCACAAGAATATTAAATCATTTATTAAATGTTTCTTCTCAAGCACTTGATGTTGGAGCGATGACTCCTCTTTTATGGTTATTTGAAGAAAGAGAAAAAATACTGGAGTTTTATGAAAGAGCTTCAGGTGCAAGATTTCATGCAGCCTATATCAGACCAGGTGGAATAGCAGCAGATGTTCCAGATGGTTTAATTGAAGATATTGCAAAATTTATAGAGCAATTTCCGAAATACATAGATGATGTTGATGAGCTTTTAACAGAGAATAGAATTTGGAAGCAGCGGACTGTAGGAATTAGTGAAATATCAATAGAGCAGGCTCTTGATTGGGGCTTTAGTGGGCCTATGCTCCGTGCTGCTGGGCTTGCTTGGGACCTGCGTAAAAGTCAGCCATATGAGATATATGACCAATTAGATTTTGATATACCTGTTGGTCAAAATGGTGATTGTTATGATCGGTATTTAGTCAGAATGGCAGAAATCAGACAGTCTATTAGTTTGGTGAAGCAATGTATAGAAAAGATGCCTGAAGGCCCAATAAAAACTGAAGACAGAAAAATCTCTCCACCACCAAGAGAAGAAATGAAGATGTCAATGGAAGCTCTGATTCATCACTTTAAACTTTACTCAGAAGGATATCACGTACCAAAGGGTGAAATCTATGCTGCTGTTGAAGCCCCAAAAGGTGAGTTTGGAGTGTATATAGTTTCAGATGGCACCAATAGGCCCTATAGATGCAGAATAAGAGCTCCTGGCTTTGCACATTTGCAAGCTCTGGATTTTATGGCAAAAGGTCACATGCTTGCTGACGTTGCAGCAATCATTGGATCACTCGATATAGTTTTTGGCGAAGTTGACAGATAGTCCTATACGAGACCCAGGTTGTGATACAGCTGCTTACAGTAGCTCAGGCAAACAAATTGGAAGCTTATTTTCAATCTTATAGATAAAAACCACTTGATATATTGATAATTTACGAATAATAATTAAATTATTAATGATTGTTTTAAGGTAAGTATCATGCATTCTAAAGTGCTAAAATGTCAAATTTCATCATATTACGACTACAAAATAGAGGAGCATTGGCTTATTACATTCAGAAATAAGATAAATAACAATAAAAATATTGGTAAAATATTAAAGGATGAAGAAGTGCGGAAACAAGCAGCACCTATTTTGATCACGCATTGCGTTAATTTATTACTTTATGCTGTTACAAATAAAAAGATAGACTCTGCTCACTCTATTATTGATTATGTCAATGGTGATATAATGGAATGCACCTTTTCTGTTTGTAGCACTTACTTTGAAAGTGATAAGTATCAAAGAGATGCATGCAGAATAATCACATTTATGAAAGAAAAAAATGTTCTTAAGGATTTTTTAAAAAAGTATTTGAATGATCAGATTGTAGAAAAATTATCTAGTAAGAATGAAGAAACCAATCAATATCTGTATACCGATAAAGTTATTTTTTCCGCTCTACTTAAAAAACATAAAATAGGTGCAAGAAAATTTAATTTTATAATAACATGTCCAATATCACTAATATTGACGCTATTAGTATCAATGATATCACTCCCTATTGTGCATATAATATATCCTGATCTTTCAATATTAGAAATTCTCACTCAACCTTTAGTAATATTCAGTTTTTGTGCAATTTTAAGCCTTTTATTTGTAGGAATCGCTGGAAGTATTTGGATGTATCACGCTGAAAATAATATTCCTGTTGAAAAAATGCAACAAGAGCTAGATGCTGAACAAAATTTACAAGGTAATGCCTCTAGTGAAGACCTGGACGCTAAAGAGCAGCAACCAAGTACTATCCTTAAAATATATCTTCCTCCCGAAACAAGATATTCATATACAAGTGTTGGAGATGGTTTGGCAAGAGGCTTTGTTAGTAATATGAATGCGACTTCATGGTGCTGGTAAAGTCAAAAGAGCGGGGAAATATCTTTCTTGAGCGGATAATCTCGTTGTACTTGACTTGGAAACAAAAACAGTTAAATCCTTTTTACCACACATACTACCTGTGATATTATATTTTTGCCATTCCTTGTCTACAACTTATTTTCCCACTTCGCTGAATGGATACTGAGTTTTTTCTTCCCTTGCAAAGGAATTTTTTATCACCTCCCTCAACTCTGTGAGAATGCTACTAGGCTTGAATTCAGGTTCTAGATAAAACTCCTCAAGTGCATATGCTACTACTGCAATAAGAACACCAATTGCAACTGCAGTTGATAGTGATACTGCTCCTGTTACTGCCAAAGATCCAAAAGCTATTAATCCAACCACTGCAGGGACAGTTAGCACCACACCTTTTTTCCATAATTGTGGTTTATGATGTTGCTGCGCATTTGAAGTTTGCTTTGCTTCCTGCTTGTTACTGGCTTCTGTGCTATGACTTTGAGTAATATCCCTAACTTCAACTTCATCATTAAAGTGTACCTTTTTCTTTTCAACCCACCTTTCTACTTGATCTAAGTAATCATAATGTTTTTTCTTCTTATCTTCTTCACTTATTTCTGTTATTGGATCTTTAGGTACTTGAGCTCCCTTAAGCTTAAAATCAATTTTTTCTAAATCTTCAGCAGTGATTTGAGTATTTATTATTTTTGAATCTATCTTTAAAAGATCTTGCATCTTCTTGTCTTTAATGAACTCTAATAATTCACTTATTTGAATATTAAATTTTTTAATACACTCAACGTTCTTTGGATCATCATCCACTAACATTACTTCTACTTCTTTTGGTAATGCATCATTGTATTTTGCTTTATGTTTTTCAAGATAGTCTAAAATGTGTATTAAAATATGTAAATTTTTTCCAAACGCATATGTAATAGCTCTCGGATACCCACCAACTATTTTAATACTTTCTGCTTGCTTTTCGCTCAAACCTAAGTGATTTTGTACTACATACTCTACTTCCTTTCTATAGCTCGTCAATGACGCAATAGCAAATATCACTCCTTGCTCAAGTGCTTTTTGTAATACAGATTTTAGTTGTTTTTCATTTTTTATTCCTGAGCCTTCCATTCTTAAAAAGCCTTTTATATCTTCTACTGTTACTGCTCTATTTTCACTAGAACCATAATCAGATTTAGGAACACCTTCATTAATATCATGAATATAATCATGCATATGCTGATTAGTGATAGTTTCATCCCAATCAAATATTAATATTTTGTCTGAATTAGAATTGCCTCTCATCTTTTGCCCCCTTAATATTTATGAAAAATATTTATGAAACTATACCATAATTTGTATATTATTAAAATAATATAAAGTCAATCTTAAGTTAACTATCAATATTAACGGTAATCTTTATGCTTACTAAATTAGCTATTTTAATGTTTTCAAGACAGGCTCTTAGATAAATCTTATTTGAGTTAATCTATATCTTCATTATCAATTAAGAAATTTATTTTCAATCTTTCGATAAAAATCACTTGACATATCTTAATCTTAAGGTAAAATGGCTTGACATATTAATACCTTATGCTGTATAATTAAATTATTAATAACTATTTTAAGGTAAGTATTATGTGTTCTCAAGTGCTAAAATGTAGAATTTCAACATATTCCGATTACAAACACGAGGGGTATTGGCTTAATATATTCAGAGGCGAGATAGATAGTAATCAAGACATTGACAGCGAATTAGAAAATGGAGGTGAACAAGCAAAACATGTTTTTACACTCCATTATACTAATTTACTACTTTATGCTATTGCAAATAAAAAGACAGCCTCTGCTGACTCTATCTTTACTTATATCAATGGCAAGAATAATAATGGCAACTTAAGAAAAAGCTTCTTTTTTGCTTGTGACACTTACTTCAAAAATGATAAGTACAAAGGAGATGCCTATAGAATAATAACATTTCTAAAGGAAAAAAATATTCTTAAGGATTTTTTAAAAGAGTATTTGAATGATAAGATTTCAGAAGAATTATCTAGGAAAGATGAAGAAACCAATCAATATCTGTATGCCGATAAAGTTATTTTTTCTGCTCTACTTACAAAACATAAAATAAGTACAAGAAAATTTAATTTTATAATAACATGTCCAATATCACTAATGTTAACGCTATTAGTATTAATGATATCACTCCCTATTGGGCATATAATATATCCTGATCTTTCAATATCAGGAATTTTCACTCAACCTTTAGTACTATTCAGTTTATGTGCAATTTTAAGCCTTTTATTTGTAGGGATCGCTGGAAGTATTTGGATGCATTATGCTGAAAATAATATTCCTGTTGAAAAAATGCAACAAAAGCTAGATGCTGAAAAAAATTCACAAGGTAATGCCTCAAGTGAAGAGCAAAAAGTTGAAGAACTGACACCAACTACCGTTCTTGAAATACATATTCGTCCAGAACCGAGTTACGCAGATACAAGTTTTGGAGATGCTGCAGTGACAGGTTGTTGTTTAGGAATGGTACTTGGTTCAGCACTTTCTTAAAAGTTGTGATCAAGTCACATATGATAAATGCAACATATTTGAGCTATGAATTATATCTTGCAGGAAACTGCATATTACCATACCATCGCAATAAGTTAAAAATAAGGAATTTATATGAGTTTTACTTTATCTGAATTGCCATATGATAAAACAGCTTTAGAGCCTTACATATCTGCAAAAACTTTAGATTTTCATTATGACAAGCACCATAAAGGGTATTTAAATAAACTCAATGAGTTAGTTAAAGATACCGATTATGAACATATGAAAATTGAAGAATTAATAGCAAAAGTTCATGGTAATAGCGATAAAATTCCTATATTTAACAACGCAGCACAAGTTTGGAACCATACTTTTTACTGGAATTCAATGAAAACGAATGGTGGAAGCAAGCCACAGGAAGATAGTTTATTGGCAAAAAAGATCAAAGATGACATCGGCGACTTTGATAAATTTTATGAAGAATTTTCCAATCACGGTATAAGCCAGTTTGGTAGCGGATGGGTGTGGTTAGTGCTTGAAAAAGGAAAGCTAAAAATCACCAAGACTCCGAATGCAGATACTCCACTTGGCTCTGGTTCTGGAGATGTTGTACCTCTACTCACTATGGATGTATGGGAGCATGCGTATTATCTGGATTGCCAAAATCGTAGGGTTGACTATATAAAGGTTTTCCTTGACCACTTAATCAATTGGGATTTTGCAGAAGGAAATTTAAAGGCATATAAAGAATATCATATATAATTAGCTATGGATACACCTCAAGTCACGACATTAGATAATGGTCTACGTATAATAACTGAGCAAATGCGCGATGTTGATTCTGTCGCTTTAAAAATAAGGGTTGGTGTTGGTAGCAGGGCTGAAAGTGCAAACCAAAATGGTATATCCCATTTTCTAGAACACATGGCCTTCAAGGGGACGAAAACAAGAACCGCACTTGAAATTGCACAAGCTTTTGATGATATAGGTGGAATTTTTAACGCAAGTACCGGTAGAGAAAGCACCAGTTACTATGCAAAAGTTCTTAAGAAAGATATAAAAACCGGTATTGATATACTGATAGATATATTAATGAACTCTACATTTCCAGAAGATGAGCTCACACGTGAAAAGGGTGTCGTAATACAAGAAATTTTTCAGACTAATGACTCACCAAGTGATATTGTTTTCGATAAATATGTTGAGGTAGCCTATAAAGGCCAGCCGTTTGGTAGGTCGATCTTAGGTACACAAGATACAGTAAACTCATTTACTCGAGAAAATCTGAATGACTATATAAATGAGCATTACTTTGGAAAGAATATGTTGCTTGCCGTTGCAGGGAATGTTGAACATGAA
This sequence comes from Wolbachia endosymbiont of Folsomia candida, assembly GCF_001931755.2. NCBI lineage: Bacteria > Pseudomonadati > Pseudomonadota > Alphaproteobacteria > Rickettsiales > Anaplasmataceae > Wolbachia > Wolbachia endosymbiont of Folsomia candida. The sequence goes on along the minus strand of NZ_CP015510.2, from coordinate 482,825 downwards.
GAGGTCGCTCAGTTAACCAAAGATTTCCTCTCACAAATTCATTCTAAAGAGCTGAAAAAAAATCAAAGTGCGAACTACACCGGTGGTGAATATTTGGAGCATCGCAAATTAGATCAGGTACACTTGCTAATTGGCCTGCCTAGTGTTTCTCGCTATGATGATAAATATTACACGATTCAGGTCCTTGATTCTATACTTGGCAGCGGAATGTCATCTCGCTTGTTTCAGGAAGTCAGGGAAAAGCAGGGGTTAGCTTACTCTATCTATTCATTTGACTCTGGCTACGCTGATACTGGAATGTTTTCTATTTTTGCAGGAACAGATAGTAGTAATCTAGATAAGCTTTTAAAATCTATAACGACGGAGTTGAAGAAGCTTTCTACAGACGATTTGAAGGAAGCAGAAGTATGCAGAGTGAAAGAACGAATAAAATCCCAAGTTTTGATGTCGCGCGAGAGTGTTAGTTCCCGTGCTGAAACACTGGGACACTACTATGGTCACTATGATAAATACGTCAGTAAAAACGAATTAATAGAAAAAATTAGCGCAGTTAGCATTACTGACATAAAAGAAGCAGCGGAAGAACTGCTTGCACAGTGTGAAAAAACCACTTTAGCTGCAATAGGAGAAATTAACTCGTTGCCAAGTTACGATAAAGTGGTTTCGATGCTTAAAGCTTAGCGCGCTCTGTTCTGTCCATTCAAGAGTTCGACAAATGGCTGGAAGACTCTTTCTATAAAAAGTTTACCTTCTGGTTCGCCATATATATTATTTCTAATATTATTTGCCATTTTATGTACAGGTTTTTCATTATTTTGTAAAAACAAATAACTTTCCTTCGCTTGACAAAAAGATAAAACAGTTAAAATAAAGCCAAAAACCAGAGCAGCTGGACTGATAGCACAGCTTACTGTAATCGCAGTTGCAATTAATGATAATCCAGCACATAACGCAACAGCTGAAGCACAAAATGCCCACTGATGCTTTTCTTTATTACCAACCATAAATTCCTCACAAAGATGATATTCTAGTATATCAATACTGTCATGTATTGTCAAATTTCTCCATAGTTGTGGTTAAAAGGTTACATAGCACCATACTATTTAAGAAAAATTTTACTTCGCATTTCTATACATGTTTTATGTTCATAAAATTTAAGAGTAAAAAATATGGTAAATCAACTAAAGTTACAAAACGTTACTAAATATAGTGCTAATGATGGACAAGATAATGGACTTAGACTATATCGCCTCAGTGCACAAGATGAAAAAGCTATTACTCAGTTATTACTTGATAATAGCAAATATGCACGTTCTAGCGCTCCTGAGTATAATAAGTTTGACTGTGAACTAAAATATACTGATAGGTATACTAATGCAGTAAAGGAGTCTGTAAAAATTGAAGGGTTAAAGATTGGTGGAGCAGTTGATTACAATCATCACACTCATGTTTTTACCGCACAAACAGACCCGGCTCAAAGTTTAAGGGTTGAGTATTCAAATCCTGAAGGCTACAATGGTGGACTAAACTTTACTATACATAGTGATCACTTAGATCTTTCTATGTAATTAATGGCAGGAGCTTAAGCTCCGCCTAAATCTATCTACGCTAGAAATCTCAATTAAAGCCAAAATCTACTTAATCTAGAATTAACTTGACTTTACTTCTTAATTTATGTTACTATTGAATTAGTAATATAGGTATGTGAGGTAATAATTATGGTAAATATATATAGTAAAAAGAATAATGCACTCAACTATGCAATTGCATTTTTTTCTGGTCTAACTTTTTTAGCATCTGGAATAGCTATCGCATTTCCTAGTGCAGTTTTATCTCTAGGTTTACTTGTTCCACTCATTGCAGTTTGCGGTGTGCTTTCTCTTACAGCTTTTGTGCTTGCAGGTCAAGCGGTTAGTAAAAATGAAGTTATCTCTGAAAAAGATGGACAAATAGAAGATCTAAAAGAAGCTACTTTAAAGCAAAAAAATACACTAAATCAAGCTATTTTAGAGCAAGAAAGTACACTAAATCATCAAGGAAGCAAGATAAAACATCTAAAGCAAGTTATTTCTAGACGGAATGCTCATTTAGAGCAAGAAAGTACACTAAATCGTCAAGGAAGCAATATAACACATCCAAAGCAAGTTATTTCTAGACAGAATGATCAATCTGCTGAGAGTTCGCTTGGAAATACTCAAGATGATGCAGAAAGTAGATCTGGTGGTCTACTTGCTATTTGTGCACCAGAAGATATTCAACCTGAGCAAGCAAATGAAATTGCAACAAAACCTAGATCTGATGCTCAACAAGCTAAATCAACTGAGCCAACAAAACGAAATTGGGGAAGTGGTATATGTACAATGCTTGGGTCTATAACATTAGCTACATGTGTAGCAGCTGCAGACTATTATGCTTTTAGCTAGTAGCTCAGGATTGGGAAGTAGCTTTAAGCTATTTCCCTTTTTTGCCTAATATAGCGAAGCGAAGCAAATCAATTAAAATCACCTATTTAATGTGGTCTAGTGTTCACATATGGGCTATCGAGCGAGAAGGATGGTATTATAACCTCAAAAGTTTTTGTGCTTTCCTCATTAAGAAATTCATACTTACCCTGCATTATTCCAGATGGAACATTTAAGTACGCCCCGCTTGTATATTTGAATATTTCTCCAGCCTTTATTATAGGCTGTTCCCCTATAACGCCAACTCCAGCAATTTCGTTTATTTTTCCCCTATAATCTATTATTTGCCAATAACGGCTTAATAATTGGATAGTTGATTGGCCTTGATTTTTTATTTTAACGTTATACATCCATACGTAGCAATTTTCGTAAGGAACGGACTGCTCCTCAATATAAATTGGCAGAACTGTAACTTTTACAAGGTTAGTAGTAAGTGTGTATTCCAGCGCCATTTGGGATATTTACGATAAGAATATAATACCTCTATTATACACTTTTTTCGTAGATTATTCAAGGATATTCTTATATTCTGATTGGAAAATGTTGGTCGATAATTATGAATGAACCGAGTGTGCTCAGTCAAAAAGTAATAGGAATAATAGGTAGTGGACAATTAGGAAAAATGACTGCTATTGCTGCAGCGAAGCTCGGACAAAAAATACACATTTTTGCTAATGCTAAAGATGATCCTGCGTGTTCTCTTGCTGATAACGTTATAGTAGCAGACTTTTCTGACAAGAAGGCACTTGAATCTTTTGCTAAAAACGTAGATTTGGTTACTATTGAATCAGAAAATATTCCATGTAGTGTCATTGATGTTATAGAGCAGCATAAAGACTTTTACCCAGGTAAGAAAGCATTATATATTTCACAAAACAGGCTAAGAGAGAAAGATTTTATTAGAGATGTGAATATAAAAACCGCTGATTATAAAAGTATACAAAATTATGATGAATTACTAAAAAATTGTGAATTTTTTGGATACTCTGCAAGACTGAAAACAGCGGAAATGGGATATGATGGAAAAGGGCAATATGTTATTAAAAATAGACTTCCTACAGAACATTCTATCATCACATCATCCTCTTCTGTCATCCGAGTAGCGGACACTGGGATCCAGAAAAAAGAAGATGAAGATATAGATTCCAGTGTCACGCACTGGAATGACAAGATGGGGAGCTGGAATGACAAGATGGGGAAATGGAATGACACCTTACCTGAAGTTGCATTTTTGGATTGGAGTAAACAATACATTCTAGAAAAAGATGTTGATTTACTGAAAGAAATTTCAATAGTCGTTGCAAGAGACATGCGCGGTAAAGTAGCTTTTTTCCCGATAGCAGAAAATCATCATGTTGATGGAATACTTGATACTTCAACAGTGCCAGCCAAAATAGATAACAAATTAACTCAAGAAGTACAACAAATTGCAGAAAAGGTAGCAAATGCTCTTGATTTGATAGGAATCTTAGCTATCGAATTTTTTGTTACTAAAGATAATGAGTTACTCATTAATGAGCTTGCCCCAAGACCTCACAATTCTTGTCACTGGAGCTTGGATTCATGCAATATCAGTCAGTTTGAGCAATTGGTTAGAATAATATGTGGATTTCCTATGCAGGAAGTAGTGCTGCGTTTTCCTTGCATGACAAAAAACATAATAGGAGATGATATATATGATTCTCACAAATATTTGAGTGATAAAAAAGCTAGTTTAACTGTATATGGAAAAAAAGAGGTGAGAGATAAGCGTAAAATGGGACATGTGAATATAGATTTAAGTTAAGTATAAAGACTAACATGGTTAACTTTTTAGATCTACAACAGACTTCTAATTATCATCTCCAAATATAGAGCCAATTTTTTTGCCTCCAGAAGAAAATTTATTGCTCCAATTACTCTGTACTTTGGTTACATCTTTAGTGGCAATTCTATTACTGTATTCTTTTATTTCTTTATCGAGTTTACTAACTATTTGTAAATCCAAGCAACTCTTTTTCCACTCATTAGTGCTGAAAAAAACTTTATTTAAATCTTGAGTACGAATTAGGTACTCCTTATCTTTAGGATAAACCTCCTGCGCCCAAGCAAAAAGCTCAAAATAGCGTGCAAATAATTCAGATGCTCGTGATTTTGCACTTTGATAAGCCTGTATTTCCTTAAATATAACTTGGCCGATAATTTTTTGCACAAGAATATTTGACTGCTTTAAGTTTTGCTCAACATCTTGATAAACTTTATGCAGGAATTCCTGATCTAGATTCAGCTCAAGCTCATTCTCTACCATATGTGAAAGTTCATGCACTATAATGTATGGGTTTGATCTCCTCAGTACAATAACATATCTATTTACACCGGAGGATCGAATTGTTTTACATACTCCCTCCTCCATATCCACTAACCCCTCTGGATATATTTCAAACGAAAGTCTATTTTGTTTTATTAGTGATAGTGTGAGGTTTAATGTGTTTTTAAACTTCTCAAATTGATAGAGATATTCTATATAACGTGTAGTGTTCTCACTGCTCCCCACTTTAGTAGCCTGCTTTATTAAATTTTTAATTAGCATACTTTACTACCATTAATATAAACATTAGACTTCCTTCGCGCTGCTTTGAGTCGTAATTCCAGCATGCTACACTGGAACCCAGAAATTTTTACAACTCGACCCTATGGTTAAACCATAGGATCACATGCTTCAAAAGAAATCTACTTTGTTTATACTTCAGAATTTATTACATATAAAGTATTTTGAGAAAATCCCATGACTTAAGTCATGGGACATTGAGAATTAGAGTCTTCTCAAGATATGGAATTCTGGCACATCGTTGCTATCCCAAGATAAGCTATTAGAAGATGTTTCAGTCAGTCAAGTGCGTGATTGGCTACTACTAGACCCTACTGATACACCCTCTAGCTTTGTTTCAGACGCACTACTAGACTCTACTGATACACTATCTATCTTTGTTTCAGATGCACTACTAGACTCTACTGACAGACCATTTAATGATAGACTTCTGCTACTTTCTGGTGATTCACTGCCTGATACCAATACTTTAAACTGTATTTCTTCAAACGACGACCTACTACCTATCCCACAACAGAACATTATTCGCTGTAACAAACTTCTCGGTTGATCATTTACTCCACTGAATGATGAATTTCTGCTATTTTCAGGTGTATTAACATGTGATGGGCTGTTTGATTGAATATTACCAGGATCTACTGATACGCTACTTAGCGGTGTTGCAGATGGATTATTTTCTGATATGGAATTTAGTGGAATACCATTTACATCATTCTTGCTAGAAAGTTCTTCATCACTGTCTTGAACCCCATCACTTAAAAGCTTGTAGTTTCTTTCAGATGGATTGAATTCAGGTAGTCCAGCATGACGACGACGGTAACGTTGAACAAAGCTATATGCTCCAAACCCGATAACAACCAATATTCCTACTACAGAAAGAACTGCTATAGCTATTCCTGCATTATTATAGCCACCTGCACCTGCAAGAGAAAGTGGAGTTGGTTGTGGTGAAAAGCTTGTTTGAGGTAAGAATGGTGTAGTAAAAGTAGAAGCTGGTGAGCTTCCTGTAAAGATTCCCCTAGTAAACACTGTTGGTCTAGCTGAAGTTATTGGTGCATTAGTTGATACCGTAGAAGAACGTTCAGTCGCTTGCGAAGTAACGGTTATTTTATCTGCCGTTGTTGGCTTCACTGTTGTAGATTTTACAGTACTTTTTTCAGCAGCTGTAGAACTTGCAGTTATTAAATCTGTAGATCCCATAGTTGATTCTATTCCTTGAGTGGTTGGTTTATCAGTAGTTGCTGATTCTGTAGATACTCTATTTGAGGTAGAACCTGATGTTGATCCTATTCCTTGAGTGGTTGGTTTATCAGTAGTTGCTGATTCTGTAGATACTCTATTTGAGGTAGAACCTGATGTTGATCCTATTCCTTGAGTGGTTGGTTCATCAGTAACAGGGCTAGTTTCTTCCTTATCAGGAGTTATAGGAGCTACTGTACTGCTAGCAATTGGTGTAAATTCGCCCCTGATTATATGCATAAAATCGCCTGGAGATGTGATACTACTTATTGGTATTATCATTTCCTTAGAACGGATGTTATTAGAGCTCTGAATAAAAGTTGTAATATTTTCTCTGCCTATTGCAGTTACGATAGCGTCGCCTTGACCATTGTCTTTAACATATAACTGTTTTATGGAATCTTTAAAACCATAATCTAAATTATTGTATACCAATAATTTGGCACCCTTTTCATCATCATTAAGGATGGTTACTAAAGATAATCTTTCCTCATTGGATGATTTGTCTTTTTCAAGGAAAGCAATGATATCACCTTCTCCTCTCTCTACAAGCTGTAAAAAGTTTATTTTATTCTTACAAGAAAAGAATGGTGTTTCATCAATTTGACCTTTTCCATCACCAAGCAAATACTCTTCAATTCCCTCTCCTTCCCTCGCTTTCTTAGCAGCATCAATAATATTAAGTGAACGAATATTTGTCACTTCTACTGCGCGATTACCTTCAATTTTTGTACTTTCCTCTAAGTAAAATAGGGTATTTTCATATAAGACGAATTTACTGCCGGAATTACCTAATTTTAATAATTTTCTTTCTATAATACCATTTGTTCCAGCTAACGCTTCAAGTTTTCCTTTTTCACCTGGCTCGATATACCAAGAAACTAAATCTCTACCTTTTCTAGCAATTACAAATTTATCACCATTATCAAGCGTTGTTGCCTGTAGATCAGAATAACTACCTATAGAGCTAACATCATTATTAATGTTCTCTTGCAATCTTGCTAAACCAGAACATTTAAATGAAGAGGTGTTTATTGAGTACTTAGCTTCACAAACACTGAGTGATAATCCTTTATCTGTAGGAAAAACGATTCCAATTTCATCTGTTTCACCTGAATTTTTCATTAACGTAATAGATACTTGACCTTTAAGTCCATTTTGTATGCTTCTGCCTGTGTTGTATGTCATTAATTCACTTAATTGGGATGGACTGCCAATTAGTTGTACTTCGCTTGTACCATCACCATCACCATTATCTTTATCGCTTAATGCGTAAGCAACATCACCTCTCTGGACAAGCTTTAGGTTTGATGGGTTAAAGCCTGTTGTTTCTTCTGGTGTATTTGGTTCAACCTCGAGTGATTTGTCTAATATAGTCATAATTTTATTTAAAATATTAATAATATGTCATTGTGACCATTTTAACGTATTCATGTCAATAAAAATATTAAATAAGGTTAAAAAATTAATACCTTCTTCTTGATATCATTAGGCAATATGTCAATAAAACTGAAACTGCTCTGCTTATCCTTCAGCACAAAATGGAATATTAAGTAGTATATAACATAATCGATAAAAGAAATTGGTGTCTTAATTAGGCTAACATTTAGCAACAACACGTAAGACATTTCTTCATAGCGAAAAATTTTGCTCTTCAAATAGCAAAGTTTCATAGTCAAGTGAGGGATTATCATTTTTTTTATAGCTGTTAAATAAAATAAGCACTCGCTCAACCTTTCATTAAATTTTATACGTGCACACTTTTTATACCAAGCACTTATAATAGAATTTATTCTCGTATTGCTTAACGCGAATCTACTGTGTATATGCACTACTCCATGATAAAGCTTTACGTAATCTGAGTCGGATTTTATAACACAAAGTTTGAACTCCCTTCCAAGATAAATACATTTGGAGTCAACAGCAGAATTCAGCAAATGCAAAAAGTATTTTCTCTTGCGTAAAATTAAATTAGCTTTTTTTTTATTATTAATCTGACATCAGCAATGGAAACTTTATTGGTTTTAGAAACAATGATATCAAAGTAAGGATCTAAAATTATACATATATTGTTTTCTAACGCAAAAGCAGAAAAAATAGAGAAATAAATGCTAGTTTTTCTATGCATTACAAACATTTAAGGCGGTAAAAATTCCACATTTTATATTAAAAGCGGACACTTGGATCCATTTTGCATGTAATTCCGCCATAGTGTTATGTTTTAATATAAAGTTTGATATTTATCAGGCAATGCAAAAAAAATTACGTGATATAGTTAATAATACAAAAAACAGAGATAAAGATCGTAACAAAAAAAACTTGCATGTCCAAGGTATAGTTAAAAATTTGAGAAAATATATTTATATTCTTATCTTTTTATGTCAAGCTACTATAATTTACACTAATTAAGCTTGAAAAATTTGATGATTCTAATTTTGTAGATGGTTTAATGTCATCATTCTCAGCAAAATTTTTAATAGCTTGTTCATAAGATGCAGATCTACTTTTAGGGCAGTATAAAGCTTTTATATCTGTTTCTGAAAACGATCTTTTGCTAATATGTCCATTTTTCTCTTTTTCGTATAGTTCTGCCATTATATCTTCCAACGCAGTAATTCTTATTTTGTCCTTTTCTATGTTCTCATTTAATAAATCATAATCTCTTTTACAACAAGATGATTTATGTTGTAGGTATATTGCAGCAGGCAAAAGAATTGCTGCAGCAACAGAAGGTACTACAGCACAAAACTTTATTAGACTGGTTATTTTAACAAAACTTGCTATAGGATACTCTTTACCTAATGTAAAAAAGCCACCTATTCCTCCCGATGTTATTGCACTTATATTACATTTTTTTGAAAAGGACTCGATGTCCTTTACTGCTTTATAAGAACTTGCAAGCCTTAATTTAGCTTCTCGTCTTGTATTACTGTAGAAATCAAAAAACAGCTTAATTACGTTTCTATCTCTACTTTCTCTAACACAATCATGTATATTAAGACCAATATAGTCCTCCATGTCAACATTAACATAAGGAGATTTCAACAACTCCCTAACTACTTCTGTGTTTTTTTTAAGCAGAATAGCATTATGTAAAGGCGTTCTTCCTTTTATATCTTGTTTATCAACATATTCACTTATATATTCGATAAGCACCTTAACACATTCTAAATGCCCATTTTCAACAGCAACGTGTAAGGGAGTTTGCCCTTTATTGTTCTGACTTTCAATAATTAGTTGCTCCATGCTTATGTATGAAAGTGGGTCCCTTATAGAAAGATATTTTAGACTCTCACGAATAGGAGATACGTTTCCAGACCTAGCAGCAAAGTGGAAAGGTGTATCGCCATTAACATCTTTTTTTATTAGATTATTAAAGATCTTGAACCTGCTTAAATTGTAGAACTTAATTATTGTTTGAAAATCTTTAGTGCTTTTGCATTCTTCTTCAAAAACTTTATGCAATAATGTCTCTCCTTTACCACATATGGCAGTACTTGGATCTACTCTTTTTGAACTCCTTTCAACTGGTGTGATACTTCTTTCAATTGTATTATCTTTTTCACTACTAGCCATAACTCCCTACCTATTTACACAACATACTTATAACACTATTATGTAAAAATGAAAAGTCCATTAAAAATAGTTTCTACTAGAAAAATGCGGCTTATGTTATGAGAGAGAAATTAAAATCAAAAAGCAAATTTTTCAATCATAGATCGAACTGGAGTGCTATATATACCAGTTGCTACTATTAAAACTGTCATAAATAATAAGCAAAGGAGCATAGGTAATGGCACATCACTGACCAGGTTAGGTATCGTTCGAGTAGCTGATGACACTGGAATCTGTGCAGGACTCTTAGTTTCAGTTATACTGCTGCCAAAATACATTTTTTCCACCATTTTCCACATGTACATGAGCGCAAGAAAAGACCCAGAAGCGAACACTATAAGTGAGATCCATGCATGAGATTCTATAATTGCCTTCATTATATACCATTTGCTCACAAAACCACTCGTTAACGGAACACCAATTAACGCTAAACTTAGCAAAGTAAATGCAAGCGTTGTATAAGGCATTGATTTCTTGAGTCCTACTAAATTCTCTATTTTTGTTGTACCAAATTTATAAGAAATGCACCCTGCAGACATGAATAAGGACGTTTTTATTATGCTATGATTTATTATGTGAAGAATTGCTGCAAATAAACCTGCTTTTGAGTTTAAACTGAGTCCTAGCACTATATAACCAATCTGGCTAACGCTAGAATTAGCAAGCAGTCTTCTTATGTCTTTTGCAGTTATTGCAAATATTGATCCAAATATAATAGCGCAAAGTGCAAGGATAATTATCACGTTACTGAGTAGCGGTTTAAATAAGAAAAAATTTTGGTCAAAAACAGTATAAAAGACCCTGATAAAGACATATATCATCACTTTAGTAACTGTGCCTGAAAAAAATACGCTAATGAAACTCGGTGCTTCGCTGTATGCATTGACCAACCATCTGCTAAGTGGAAATAGCGCCATTTTGATCGAGAGGCCAACAAAAATGAACAATGTACCAAGTTTTATAATATTATTGTCGTATAACGGTACTATTCTTTCAGCCATATCAGACATATTTAGCGTTCCTGTCATGGAATACAAAAGCCCAATACCAAATAAGTAAAATGTTGCTCCTATCGTACCGCTAATTAGGTATTCAAATGCTGCAACCAGAGCTCTTTTATCTCTTCCCATCGAAACTAGCACATAAGAGGAAATCGATGAAATCTCTAAGAAAACGTAGAGGTTAAATATGTCATTTGTAACTAAAATTCCAAGCAGTCCACTGAGGCACAATAAAAATAAAGAATAAAAACCACTGATTTTATTTGTGCTAATCTCCTTTTCATTAATGTGAAAGCTATAAAGCACACTGATTAGTGCAATAAAATTCACCATTGTGAGAATCAAGGAGTTTAATATGTCAATTCTTAACTCTATCCCATATGGAGGAATCCAATCCCCAAGGTGATAAGTTATAATTTCGCCTTTATATGTTTTAATGAGTAGTATCGATGAAATGATAAGAGTAACTGTTGTGGTAATAAAAGAAATAAACCAAGATACCTTGTGTTTCTTGATAAGAAAACAAAACATCGATGCAATTATTGGTATAATAACTTGTAAAATTGGTAATTGCATTAAATTGTTGTTAATAGACTGTTAAACCATTATTATATATAATACTTTTTGTTTTGATACCCTTATGTTATCTAAAATTTGTAACACAATAAAACGCATGTTACGGAGAGGTGGTAAATTTGTAGGAAAAGATGAAAATGGAAATTCTTACTATGAATCAAGCAAGGGAAAAAGGTGGGTTGAATATAGCGGAATTTCTGAGCCTACAAGAGTGCCTCCAGAATGGCATATATGGCTTCACTATACCGACAATGCAGTGCCGATTAATAATAAAAAAAGGAAACTAAAGCACATGCCTAATCTAACTGGAACAAAAGATTCATACTATCCAAATCAAAAAGTGAATAACTACTATGAAAGCTGGAATCCTAAAAACTGAAGATGCGCAGATCTAATATACTTGAAATAACTGCTGGATTATTTGTAATAATTTTTACTATTTTTCTGATTTTTTTTGCTATTGACAAGCTATCCTACATAAAAAAAAGCTATAAGGATTGCTACAAAATACATGGCCTTTTTGCTAATGCTAACGGTATAGAAGTTGGTGATAGCGTTAAAATTTCAGGTGTAGGCATCGGAAGTATCACTGGGATATCACTTGATAAAGCCACTTATGTAGCGCAAATTGATATGTGTGTAAGCAGGGATATAAAATTACCAATTGACAGCTCAGCTCTAATCACTAGTAGTGGAGTTGTTGGCAGCAAATTTGTTAATATATCACCTGGATCAGATACTAAACTGATTTTGAATGGTGGTAGAATAGAGTACACTCAAGCTGAAGCAAACATGGGTGGAATAATGGACAAAATCCTTAGTATGTTTACAAAATAATTTCCAATTGTGTTACTCAGCTGTTGCGCTATATATTACAAATTAATTAATATTTTTATGTTATAATATACCTTTAATAAATTAAGAGATAAACATCATGATAGATTTGAATGAGTTTTTACATATTCAAGATTTTTTTGAGGAAGGCGGTGATCATTTTATGTGCCTGAAGAGAGAAGGTCCTAACAGCTTTCGTACTTGTATGAGTGCTAAAGTAAAACATGGCGAGTCCGATAAGCTAGAATTTGGTCATGGGATAACACTGGATCTAACGTCTTGGACAATAGAAGACGATAATTTTGGCAACCCAAAGAAATACACAATAGATAAAAGCAAAAGTTGGTATCAGGGAGAAAATAACCTTGGATCTTATATAACGCATGAAGGGTTAATACTTAAAACAGTTCCTATCAGCGCTGATCGATCCGTAACTGAGTTGCGTACAGTCACCCTTAGAAAAATCTAGATTAGGTACTTAAGTTACTTCACATCAAACAATAGTTGATTGCTTTATCTTGCACGAAAAAAGTGATCAACCCATTTCCAATCACACTACATAAAAAAAGCTATAAGGATTGCTACAAAATACATGGCCTTTTTGCTAATGCTAAGGTGGAGTAATGGACAAAATCCTTAGTATGTTTACAAAATAAATATTTATACCCTTCATATTAACTCATTTTTAATTAATTGATATTAAATTAGCTAATTTGAATAAGGGAGCCATAATGATCAATAAAAAAACGTTAGCAGTAACCGCTTTTGCTTTGCTGCTATCACAACAATCTTTTGCAAATGAAACAAAAGGATTTTACTTTGGCGGTGGATATCACGGTCAATTTTTTAACAATACAAGTGAACTGAAAGTGAAAATTGCAGGTAAGGATGCTGCAGCTAATAATAAACTACATATCAATGACAGAGCTGCTAGCCAAACAGACGGTGTGTTAATAAGTCAGTACAAAGGAGATTATAATCCGCCGTTTGCTGCAAATGTAGCAATTGGTTATGCAGGTGAATTTAAAAACCATAGTTACAGAGCTGAACTAGAGGGAATATATTCCTCTGTGAAAGTAGATAATATCGGTTTAGCAAGCAGCCAGATGACAATAGGATACATAAAAGGTGATGCAACAAACAACACTAAACATGGAGTAGTAGTCAATCATGACCATATTGAAAATGCATCTGTAATGGCAAACGTCTATCATCATTGGAAAAATGACCGTTTTTCTTTTTCTCCTTATGTAGGAGCTGGAGTTGGGGTGACAAGAATGGAAATGTTTGAACAATCATCAATAAAACCTGCATATCAATTAAAAGCTGGCCTTGATTACCGCATGACTGAAGATACAAATATACATATCGGATATAGACACTTTGGTGCTGTTGGTGCTGACTTTAAGCTTACAGCAAACAAGCTAGGAGAAACAAAGAGTAGCACCTTTGCACCTTACTCAGGCACTGCAGTGACTGAGGAAATAAATATAGGCAATAAATTATTTTCCACACACGGCGTAGAAGTTGGTCTTACTGTTCACTTTTCTAGCGGAGCTTAAACATATTGCTCTTTCTAAAGGAAATTTCTGCCATCCTATGGCTAAAAGCCATAGGATCTGTTTGAAAATGCAGAAGATCTTTATTTCATCATTTTTATGACAAAAACGTCTTAACTTTCTCTCTGCTTTTTTTGTTAAGCTCAAGGATCAATTGGAGCCTGCAAGTATGTAACTCAGCACTCCACCACTTTTTAGATACTCTACTTCGGTCAGTGTTTGAATGCAGCACTTTAGCTGAATTGTTTGTTCAGAACCATCGTTTCTTTTTATCAGGCAGTCCAAATTTCCATTTGGTACTACTTTACCTTTTATGCTAATCACTTCATTGCCATCAAATATTTTTCTAGTCGTTCCACCTTGAAATACAAGTGGAAGAACTCCCATACCAACCAGATTAGATCTATGTATACGTTCAAAGCTCTCAGCAATTACAGCTTTAATCCCAAGCAATAATGTACCTTTTGCAGCCCAGTCTCTACTTGAACCTGTGCCATACTCTTTTCCTGCAACAATAATTAGAGGTACATTATTTTCCTTATAACGCACTGCTGCATCAAAGATCGGCATAGTTTCTTGAGATGGGATATATTTTGTATAGCCACCCTCAGCGCTAACCATTTCATTCTTTATTCTGATATTAGCAAAAGTTCCGCGCATCATCACATTATGATTACCACGACGTGATCCATAGGAATTAAAATCCTGAGGCTCAACTCCAAGTTCCTTTAAATATAGACCTGCAGGGCTATTTGAGGCAATATTTCCAGCAGGGGAAATGTGATCGGTAGTAACACTATCGCCAAACATTGCCAGTATTTGTGCACCGTTTATGTCGACTGAATTATCTTTATTATTTTTAGGCAATAAATTATCAAAATAAGGTGGATTTTGTATGTATGTGCTGCTTGCATCCCAGTTGTAGATTTCACTTCTTTCACATTTTATTTCTTGCCAGTGCTCATCACCAGAAAAAACATCCTTATATTTCTGCATGAACATCTCGCGCGTCACAACTTTATTAACGCAATCCTCAATCTCATGATTTGTTGGCCATATATCTTTGAGGTATACATCATTTCCATTTTTATCTTTGCATATTGGGTCTTTAGTTAAATCAATTTGTACAGTGCCAGCAAGTGCATACGCAACAACAAGTGGTGGAGATGCAAGGTAATTAGCTTTAACTAAAGGGTGAATTCTTCCTTCAAAATTACGATTACCAGACAAAACTGCAGCAACAGTTAGGTTTTTATTTTTAATATCATCTTCTATATCACTATTTAATGGACCGGAATTTCCAATGCAAGTGGTGCAGCCATATCCAACTAAATTAAAACCCAAAGCATTTAGATCTTGCTCTAGTCCTGACTTTTCTAAATATTCTGTTACAACTTGTGAACCCGGAGCAAGTGAAGTCTTAACCCAAGACTTTGATTTGAGCCCAAGCTTAATTGCATTACGCGCCACAAGCCCTGCCGCAATCATTACACTTGGATTAGAGGTATTGGTGCAACTTGTTATAGCTGCAATCACTACGCTGCCATCTTGTAGTTGATCACCATAAACTTGTTTCTGTCCGTTTGTTTCATTAATAGGAAAAGATGTGGTAAAAGATTCTGCCACTTGCGATAAAAAAATCTTATCTTGCGGTCTTTTAGGACCAGCCATTACAGGTTCCACACTCGATAAATCAAGCTCTAGTGAATCAAAAAATGCTAATTCGTCATTGCTGCGCCACAGTCCCTGCTCTTTCGAGTAAACTTCAACTAGCTTGATTAACTCTTCCGGTCGCCCTGTTAAATGTAAATAATCAAGTGTTTTCTGATCAATTGGAAAAAATCCACATGTTGCACCATACTCTGGAGCCATGTTAGCTATAGTGGCCCTATCCGCTAGAGATAAATAATCCAGCCCATTGCCATAAAATTCTACAAATTTACCAACAACACCTTTTGTTCTTAAAATATTTGTAATTGTTAGAACTAAGTCAGTCGCAGTTATTCCTTCCTGCAGCTTGCCTGTTAATTTAAACCCTACCACCTCTGGAATTACCATACTAATTGGTTGCCCAAGCATCACGGACTCAGCTTCTATGCCACCCACACCCCAACCAAGAACCGACAAGCCATTAATCATTGTAGTGTGGCTGTCAGTACCAACTACTGTGTCAGGATACAGAGTCCAGTCATTATCACACACAACTTGTGCTAAATACTCAAGATTCACCTGGTGACAGATTCCTGTACCTGGTGGAACTACCCTAAAATTTGTGAGGGATGACTCTCCCCACTTTAAGAATTTATATCTCTCCAAATTTCTTTTTATTTCGAGTTCAACATTTTTATTGAATGCAGAAGTGTTTCCATAACTGTCTACTTGAACAGAATGGTCAATCACAAGATCAACAGGCACAGATGGATTTATGTTGCTTGGGTTTCCTCCATTTTTCTTTACATAGCTTCGCATAGAAGCTAAATCAACAACAGCAGGAACTCCTGTAAAATCTTGCATCAACACTCGTGCTGGCTTGTAACTGATTTCGTGATTAGCATGTTTATTAACGCAACTTGCTAGCGTTTTTATATCGTCCAGCTTTACGTTCACTCCGTCTTCATTACGCAATAAATTTTCAAGTAAAACCTTCAGCGAACATGGCAATTTAGTTATATCTATTCCTAAAAATTTACCAGCAGTAATAAGGCTAAAGTAGTTGTATGACTTTCCACCAATGTTTAAAGTCGTTTTTGAATTTAAAGAGTTATTCATTTGATCTCAAATATTAACCGAGCATACAGGTATGTTACACCATATTAGTTAAAATTGGAATTACCACCGTTACTTTTTTGCTGCTGACTCTGCTGCTGATACATAGTATCAAAATCTATAGGATCTAGCATAAGCGGAGGGAATCCACCACTACTTGTAATTCTTGCAATTATTTCTCTTGCAAAAGGAAAAAGAAAAACAGGGCCACCAATAAATAAAGCTTGTCTAATCTCTTCTTCACTCAATTCTTTAAGGTTTTCTATTGAAAAAATACCACAATATTTTGCATCACAAATGAAAGCTACCGTATCGTCTGCACCTTCATCTTTTATTGTTGCTTTAACTTCTATATGTAAGGTAATTTCATGAAAAGATTTTTCTTCATCCATTCCGCCTTTGCTTTCCGTACCTTCCAATTTTGCCGAATTTATATTAACCATTACGTTAATATCTGGAGCTTTGTTTGAAGAAAGGAATGATGAATTTGGATTTTCAAATGATAGATCTTTGATATATTGACCGTGAATTCTCATTTTGTGCCGTGACATTGCTTACGTCTCCATTAATTGAGTTGAAATATTTAATACTTTCTTATACAATATATTCATTTACAAATGAATAGCAAATTTAATTATAATTTGATAGAAAACAACTATATTTTCATTAATAATTAATAATGTTCAGATACTTTTATATACCAAGGAGTTGAGTTACTATGATAGAGCTTGTAATATATGCTTTATTAGCTGCGTTCATTTTTTCGCGTTTATATAATTCTTTAGGAAGATCAACCAATCTCAGCCTAAAAAAGCTAACTAGCGTATTGGATGTAAGTCGAGGCAGAGAAGCTGATAATGTGCTAGAAAATATTGAAGATTACATTGAAAGCCATGATGAAAATTCAATAAAAGACACTTATGAGCAAATATTAAAAAAAAACAAGGATTTCTCTATTTCCCACTTTATAAAAGGCTCAAGCATAGCTTTTGAATTAATAATAAAATATTTCAATGAAGGAAATTTGACTCAGTTAAAATCACTTCTGGATAAGGACTTATATAATGATTTTGCAGAGAAGATTAAACACCGTAAAGAGTTACATGAATCTATAATTGTTTCTATCATTACACAAAAAATTACAGAGATTAAGTTGGTAAAAAACGTAGTGTTTATTTCTGTTTATTTTCTTTCAGAACAAATTAACTTTGTTAAAGATAGCTCAGAAAATATTATATCAGGCAGTACATCCACTATTAATAAAGTTGAGGATGTATGGCAATTCAAAAAAAATATTAATTCATCAGACCCAAGTTGGTTGCTTGTTTCGATTAACTACAAAAAGACAAATAACGATAAGGATTTAGTAACAAATGGCAAGTAAGATTAGTTTTATTTAATCATTAATTAATTATGGGAAATAAGCTACGCGAAATAGCCCTTGATACTGAAACAACTGGTCTTGACATTGCATCTGGTCATCGCATTATTGAAATAGGTTGTGTGGAATTAATTAATCGTATTCCAACAGGTAATGTATTTCATCAATACATTAACCCAGAAAGAGATATACCTTATCACTCATTTAAGATTCATGGTATTAGTGAAAATTTTGTAAAAGATAAACCGTTGTTTTCAAACGTTGCACTTGAATTTCTTGAGTTTATATCAGATGACATTTTAGTCATTCATAACGCTGCATTTGACGTTAAGTTCCTTAATATGGAGCTCAGCAAGCTAAACGCTAGACTCATTTCCTCAGACAGAGTAGTAGATACGCTGCCTCTTGCACGAAAGAAATTTGCAGGCTCTCCTGCTTCTTTAAATGCATTATGTAAACGTTTTGATATATCACTGGATGATAGAGAACTGCATGGTGCACTGATCGATGCTCAACTGCTTGCAAAAGTTTACGTTGAACTCACAGGAGGGTTACAAACCTTTTTGTTTGATAGTGAAGAAGATCAAGAGGGTGGTGGCACATTTATCCAACATAAAACACATAATTTGGCTCGTAGGAAATATTCACCAAATAATGAAGAAATCAATGCACACAAGAAATTGCTTGGTAAAATTAATAACCCACTTTGGAAGGAATATATTGAATAAGCTGGCAAATTTATAGTTCTGCAACTCATCTCTCTAAAAGGTTTTCAAAACAAATTACCCAGAAAAAGTTGGTGACCCACAACTTGTTAGATTAACTCTGTGAATCACTATACCTTCAATCTCTGTCAGCTTTTAAGCTTGAAGTGCTATATTTAACAACATGAAATGCAGAGTCCTTCTCCACGCCACTGCTCAGCAACCATATCGTTCACTATAGTTGATAGCTTACGTATAGGAAGTACTTTTTGAATAGAATTCGAAAATTCAATACCTGGCGAAACAATATCTCCAATAGTTGAAGGTTTTACACCTTGTAACATTGCTCCAACTTTGCTAGAAACCAATACAACCTTTTCTTGTTGTGATGGACCACTTTCTACCAAACGCTTTGTTGAAGCGGAGCGACTTAATATTTCTTTTATTGGAGTCACGACACATTCCAAAATCTCTGATCTTGCTGTTAGCTCTTGCTCATTTTCTAATTTTTCAATCTCTGATTCTGCTTTTATTATCGAAGCATTACTTTGTAATGTTAACCCTGCAGACTCTCTAGATACTTTTTTTGAAGGCTGATCAAGTTCAGGAAGGTTATCATTAGCAATACCTTTAAAAAAATCACATTTTTCATCCCTATAATGTGATCGCATAACTTCAGCAACTATTTCTCTTATTGCCTTAGTATAGATCATGACTTCAACAACATCAGTTAAATTATGTTCCTCTTTTTTAACTAGAGTATTATATACTCCGAGAATTTGCTCTACTCTCGGTTCATTATTTGTACCAGGATAAAGTATATTCAATATTTTAAGCAACATGTTGCCATCATCGTCAACTTTATGATTATACAGCGGCATTACAATATTACTGAATAACTCAGGAAAAATTGGACTTTTTACACAAGAATTCATATGTTTTTCATAGTCTGAGTAATTTGAGTTTTTAAGTTTTTCATAATAATCCTTCTCCATCACTTGGATAAATTTTGGAGCTACAATGTCTATCCATGCTGCTTTTGCCAGATCATAATTTTTAGTAATACTTTTATACACTAACACTTCATTAACTATATTGTCATAATATTTTTTATGCTCTGTACTGCCTTCTTTATCAGGCGATACTTTTTCCAACTCATCTTTTTCCTTTTTTAGTTTTGCTTTTTTCTTTTCAAGTTCTTCAAGCCTTGTTTTCTCTGCTTGAAGCGCTTCAAGGTCACCTTTTATTGTTTTTAATAGAGTTTGGCCATTTGCTGTTTTAATTTGATTGTTCTTAATTGTGTCCTCTAATGTTTTAACATTTGTATTCAACCCGTTTACAATAACTCCGATTCTTATTTTAGTCTCCTCCGGTTCAGGTTTATTCAATGCATCAATTCCTGCTTTTAGTGTTTCAGCTGGAGTTGGTGCAGAATGACTGATGCTGGCAGGACTCTTTGATGCGCTAGCATTATCAATGCAGCCGTCAATTTTTACTTTCAGTTCTTCAAATCCTTTGATTTTTCTTTTCAGTGCTTGAAGGTCATCTAAATTCTTTTTATCTTCTCCTTCATCAATCGTTTTCAGCTCTTGTGTTTTCTCTGCAAGGAGTTTTGCATTATAGACTTTTTGTTTTTCGATTATTTTTTCTTTTACTTCTGGATCTATTTCTTCCGCTTTTACATTTTCCTCCTTTTTCATCACTCCTATAAACTTTTGATTCTTTTGAGAATTCATTTTTGTTTCAAGTTCTGTTTCTAGTTTTACTTTTTCTGTTTCTAGTTTTTTCTTTTGCTCTTCTTGTTTTTTCTTTTGTCTTGCAAGGGTTCCCGGTGCTACTTCTTTCTCACCTTTTATTCCTATTTCTACTTCAAATTCTAATTTCTCTTGCTCTACTTTTTCCTTTTCTTGATTCAGAACCTTTGCTTCTTCTACAAGCTTTATTTTTTCTCTTTCAAGCTTTGTTTTGAATATTAAACGTATTATTGAGCGCACAAATTTAACAAAAAGTCTCCATATGAACCACCCTTCAACCTCTAACTTTTTGTCAGTTTCTTCTTGATCTTTGCTATTTTGATCAATTTTATCTGTAAACTTATTCATTTTAGATTTAATGTGATTCATAACAGCACGATCTTCGCTGCTGATTCGATTTTCATCTACGATGCCACCTTCACCTCTGATTCGACGTTCAATTCTATCTATTTCAGATTGAATGCCCCTGATATTGTGCTCAATACTCAGATTACCTACTGCAACACCTTCTTTTTTAAGCTGCTTTTCTACACTAGAAGTTACATGTTCTAAAACTTTGGCAAAATAATCTTGCGCTTCTTTAGCATTGTGGTGTTTATTATTATATACTATTTCAAATGAAGAGATCACATTCTCAATAACTTTTACTGCTAAATCATCAATTTCTGCAAATTTCTCATTCTTTTTTATCTTGCCTGATACCTCAGCTTGAATGAGTTTGTCTATGACCTCTAAAATTTCATTCCCAAGCTCTTCTGGAGATCTTTTATTAAATTCCTCCATAGCTTTATTGAAATCAGTTATATACTCCTCTTTTAGCATTAATTCAGGGCTAAATTTAAGTGGTACACTTGAGTAACAGAAGTAATGTGAAGTGTGTGTACGATCAAAGCATCTATTTCTTATGCTTTGAATAGATTGTCGTGGATCATCAATGAATTTTGAATTTTTATCAACAAATACCACAACATGGTCCAAACCAACCGCACTAAACCCATGTATTCTAGTTTGTCTATCTTTAACTTGACCTATGTGATAGTCTTCATCAACACAGTTACCATAAAGACCCATGCGTACAAACGCGTCATCATCTTTACTATTTCCTTTTCCGTATCTATTTTTATCTGAAAATGTTCTCAGTTGAGCTAATGGGTATTTTGTCTCATCTGAAAATTCATGTTTGATCTTTTGAAAATTTGTAACTAATTTGTCTTCTGCAGTTTTTACGGCTTGCTTCAATTGCACATACTCAGAAGTACTTTCTTTGTCATTAATTTGCTTTTTTAAGTTGCATAGTTTAGTTTCAAGATCTTCTAACTTACTATTATCCACTTCACTACCACAAGCATAATGAAGTTTGTCGTCCATCCAGAAATATCCAGAAGGTTTATTTTTAATCATTTTCTCAAGTTCACTTGCAAATGATTTTATATGCTTATCGTAATATTTATTTCTCTCCTGTTCTTCTTTTTTCAACTCTTTATATAACTGATTACATTCTTTTTCTATTGCAGTTATATTGCCATCTGTGTTATTAGCATCTTTTATTTCATAAGTGTTTTTTAAATCTTGAAAGATACTAGTATTCTTTTTTAATTGAAAAAGCTCCAAAATCTTATTTTCATCATCCGGAACATTATTCAACGGCATCAGAGTGTGAAGTTTTTTATCTTGGTTCCAGTTTCTTACTAACCTTGTAAATAGATCCTTGTCTTTATTTTCATTTAAAATATCAATTACAGACTGCATTTGCTCTACAATTTCATTCCTTAATGCATCGCTTTCAACGCCCTTTACGTATTGATATAAATTATAATTCTTGCTCTCTAATGCTTCTCTAACTTTTTTAGCTAACGTTCCTGGATTTGGAAATCTTGCTTTATTCAGTTCGATTATTGAGAGCCCAGTTAAACAACAAAGTGTATTGTCAATTAGTCTATGCATAACACGGAATGCAGAGTAATCATGAATTTTGCTTTTATAATCTAAATTGTCATCAACAACTTTCTCTATTACTGCTTTGTTATGCTGTCCATATGTTGCAATCAGATGCGCTATTATTTTACTACGCTTTTCTTCTACTATGCTACTATGATTTCCACTGGTGCTTTTACCTGTAAATATATCATAAGTAACTTCCTCTTTTAGTTTGTCTTTTAGTTCACGGATTTCAGTTGAAAAAAGCGCCGATTTACCAATTGCACTTTCAACATTATTAAATATATATGTTTCTATTTCTTCTCTTAATTCTTTGCCAGTTAATGCCTCACCATTTAGGTTTGTTTTCGGTGGATAATAAAAAGGGTCATCCTTACCATCCTCACCATTCTTTAATTTTTTAGTTTTAAAAGTTACAGATTTTGCAAGTGTTTCAGTATGACTGTAAACGTGATTTCCTTCTTCCGTACCATAAACGTTCAATGCTAGATTTCCAAAAGCACTAGATTTCATTTTCTCCATTAAAGAAAGGGTTTTTAGTAATCCACCACATTCTTTTACACTGTCATAGGTCTTTTGTGAAGGAGTAGCACTTAAGAAAAGTGTCTTACAGAGTATAGATACGAGTCCCATACAGCCTTTGTATAGCTCTTCAAATACTATTCTATGTTCTTCATCAAAAGTTGCGAATACAGATTTTTTAACATCAAGTGTAAATTCTTGATTATTAATTTTAACTTTACCGTCTTTATTAATTTCATATGCCTCATCACCAAATTGGATCTTATCTGCAAGAATTACAAAATCCTTACCATCTACATTTATTTTCCCATTCTTTATTTCGAATTTTTTATCTCCAATTTTTAGAGCATCTATAATACCAGGAAGTTCTTCAAGACCTATTGCCTTTAGAAACTGATTCCAATTGTTTATTAGACCTTGGGTAGTTAATATAGAGCATCCCTTCTCATCACTTATTGTATTTAACTCAACGTCATTAATATCACCATCAGACAAGAATAGTTTCCAATCGTCACGCTTCTGTTTTATAAGACTTTCATTAGGAGCTATAGACAAATAACGTGTACCAATTAATCGAGCTGGTAGATATTCTAGAATCAGTTCTATAAATGTTTTTCCAGTTCCTGTAGCAAGTGCGAACTCTTTAGTTGGATTGCTATTTTCAGTTTTATCTAAGTGATCTATTGTTTCTTTAATATATGACAAATGCTGCGTGAATATTGAAATTTTGCCAGGTCCGCCTATTGTTGTATTTTTTCCGTCATCTATACCTTTGATTGTTACACTAAATCCATTATTACCATTCTGATCTTTGCTCATTGTTAATTCATGCTGCCCACAAATAGTAAGTAGATCTGCAGTGGTATATTCTCCTGTATTCTGTATAGCTATTTCAGTACTGTTTTCATTGCTATTTTCATTAAGCTTAACACTATATACATCATCACCTTTCCTTGTTAGGGTTACATTAACTTTTATTTCACCTATTGTTATTTCTCCATTTATTTCATCTACACTTTCTTTGCCTTTTATGAAAGCTTCTATCTGATCTTTAACATCTTTAATTTGAGAAGTGTTACTATTTAACTCAGTTGATAGCAAAACACCCAAGTAAGTCTTTTTTAGACCTTCTATATACTTCGCTTTCGCATCATCGTTAAACATCGTGAATACTTGTGCAGATGAGTTTTCCGTGTCAGGTTTTGTTGCTCTGTGTGAAGATTCTCTTGGTTTTGTTGGCTTTTGTCCAAATTCGCTTGCTTTTTTGGATATTACGCGTGCTTCTACCATATTGTCTACCTTGATTAATACAATGTTAATTTTTCTTAATAATATATTAAGCAGTATATCTGTCAATAATTATTATTAACATATTAGTATTAATATAAAGATTATAAAGAGCTATGCGACAAAACAATCCAGAATTTGGTTATTCATAGCCTATAGGTTTTTTCCGTTCCCGTGTTCGTCTCCTTTCCCTTTGCATCTCTTTCTTTTTGAATTCTTTGAGCATGATCACCAGCATCTTTCTGCTTTGCTTTAGAAACCTTTGAGTCAATATCCATATCTATTGTCTCTATCAAAGTTTTAATTGTACGTATAAATTCCTCTTTTGTTAATTTAGGATTATTTACTGTTTCTTGTATTTTCATTGATTTATCGTCGTTGATAAGCTTAAAATATTTTAAATCATCTACTGCCCTTAATAAATATTCCTTACTGCCTTCATATTTTCCATCAATACTGCCTTCATATACTCCACTAATCTCAACGCCCTCAGCTAGAGTTTGTAAATATACTTTAATACTTTTTGGAGATTCAGGTGTAATCTTTACTCGTCGTAATTCTCCAGTTGATTGATTTACTATGCCTTTTTTTTGCCTTTGCTCTTCAAATTCTTTTAAAGCTTCAAATAATTTTTGTGCTGTTGTTACAGGAGGAGGTGGTGCAACTCTTACTGGTTGCAGTTCTACAACTGGTTTACTTACTATGCTTTTTGGCGGTTTTGGAGCTTGACCCTTTTCAATGCTTTTTACCATCGTTTCTAACTTAGAAACCTCTCTTTTAAATTCAATCAAATTATTTTTTATATTTTCGCTTAATTCTTGAACTTTTTCTCCTTTGCCAAAGTCTTTAATCTTAACGTCATTTTCACTGATTTTCTTTTCTCCGATTGCGATTTTCTTATTATTAAGTGTTCTTCTTGTATCTATATATTTTTTTTCCCCTTTTCCCTTTCTTTCTAATTTATCTAAAGCTCGATTTTCCTGCTTTAATTTACCTACTTCTTCTCTAAGACTTGATTGTTTTTGTGGCATATTCACCATATTAAAAGGTAGATCAGTTGATGCTTTTAGACTGCTACTGAACTCTTTACCAATAGTTTGAACAGCATTTATTTGTTCTTTTAATGCATCAATGCTTGCTTTACTATGTTTACCTTCTATTTCCATTATTTCTACTGTTTCTGAGAGTTTTGTAAACCTTTCTATTAGGTTACTAATTTCTGTTTTTTGCGATGTACCACGCGTGGCACGCTCTGAGGGGCGATTGCCTGCAATGATACCTGCTACTGAATTGTTAAGTTTGTGAGCTTTCTTAGCTTGTTTATTATACTCCTCATTTTTCTCAGTAATATCTTTATTACCTTGCTTTTTTTTACTAAAAATTCTAAATGGATTCCATATCATAATTATAACTCATTTAAGTTCAATGATAGTAGTATGATATTAATATATTAATTTTTGGTTTACTTAATTAACAAATTTACTTGTGAATTTTATAACTATAAGAATATGAGAAGTGTATGAAAAAAGTTAAAAATCTTGTATAAAATTAAAATTTCTAAAATAAAAACATGTACAACGATTTACGCGATTTCATTAAAGCTCTAGAAGAAAAAAAAGACCTAATTAGAGTTAAGGAGGAAGTATCGACTACACTGGAAATGACAGAAATTCACCGCAGAGTTTTGTCAAATCAAGGACCAGCTATCATTTTTGAAAATGTTGTTACTGAAAATGGCAAAAATCCTATGCCAGTTCTAGTGAATTTGTTTGGCACTATTGATAGGATAGCTTTAGGGCTCAATATAAAGCAAAGTGAACTTAGAGACCTTGGTAAGCTTCTAGCGTTTTTAAAATCCCCTGAACCACCAAAAAATTTTAAGGACGCAATAAAAATGTTTCCTCTACTCAAAGTAGTGTTGTCAATGCGAAGCAAAATTGTAAAGAAAGCCCCATGCCAGGAGGTGATATTAAAGGGAGATGCAGTAGATTTGAGCATTCTTCCCATTCAAACATGCTGGCCGAACGAACCTGCACCACTTATCACATGGCCGATTGTAGTAACTAAAGGGCCAACTGATAATAAACAAGATAATTTCAATCTTGGAATATATCGTATGCAGGTCATAGATAAAAAAACGACACTGATGCGTTGGCTTGCACACAGAGGCGGTGCAACTCACCATAAGCGTTGGAAGGAAGAAGGCAGAGATATGAAATTTCCTGCGGCTGTTGTGATTGGCATTGACCCCGCAACAATTATTGCTGCTGTAACTCCAGTGCCAGAAACATTATCAGAATATCAATTTGCTGGGCTGCTACGCAAAAAGCCTCTTGAACTTGTGAATTGTAAAACTGTGCCACTTCAGGTGCCAGCTCATGCAGAAATCGTTCTGGAAGGCTATGTAAGTCTCGAAAATTATCGCGATGAGGGACCATATGGCGACCACACTGGCTACTATAATTCTGTTGAACAATTTCCTGAGTTTAATATCACTGCAATTACTATGCGTAAAAATCCAATTTACCTTAGCACTTTCACTGGCAAACCACCGGATGAGCCATCGATTCTTGGTGAAGCATTAAATGAAATTTTCATACCAATTCTTATCAATCAATTTCCAGAAATAGTGGACTTTTATCTGCCCCCAGAAGGCTGCTCGTATAGAATAGCAGTAGTGTCGATAAAAAAATCTTATCCAGGACACGCAAAAAGAATTGTTATGGGCATACTTTCCTTTCTCAAACAGTTTTTATATACAAAATTTATTATAGTTGTTGATGATGACATAAATATACGTGATTGGAAGGAAGTGATGTGGGCAATATCGACAAGGATGGACCCTGTACGCGACACAATTACAATAGAAAACGCTCCTATTGATTATTTAGATTTTGCTTCCCCTGAAAGTGGACTTGGGAGTAAAATGGGCTTTGACGCAACAAATAAAATCCCACCTGAAACGAAACGAGAATGGGGAAAGAAAATTGAGATGAGTGAAGAAATAGTAAGAAAAGTAACAGAGAAGTGGAAGGAATATGGATTTTCAGATTAGACTTCTTTCGAAACTCGCTTGTGAGAGGCAAGTGCTAGGAACACGCGGAGCGGAAAACCGCAGTGTACTCAACATACATGAGGATTTGAGCACCGAAGTGACAACGCAATTTCCCACAGAAGTAGAGTCTAGAAAGAAGCCTATTGATTTATAAAAATATTATAATATAATAAATCCAAATTAATGCTTTAAGAGGTAAGGTAATGAGTGATGTATATGATGTCGTTGGTAGCTACAATGCTATCCACGATTTTTTTCAAAATAACGGTGTTGGAGATTATAAGATTCAATGCGATTACGGTGGTGTACCATATGCTACTGATGAAAACATACACGCCGGAGATAGGTTTTGGAGTAATGATTTTACAGACTCCCACTTTGGTAGAGAGATAAAAATGTATCCTCAAAGTGAGCTTTTAGCTCAAGCAAATACTGGAAATACGCTGCCAGTTTTAATATCACTAGATGATGATTCAATTAAAATAACAGAATATCATACAGAAACGAAATCTGTAAAAGTAGAAAAAAAATCAGATGATCTAGTATATGATGAACAAAATAACGTGAAGCACGATAAAACAAAATTCTCATATTATGACAACCAAGAGTATACAAAATGTTATAAAACAAGACTATCATACGATGATGTACATGTTTACAATAATGATAAAGTTTCAACCTTTAGCATTGGACGTGATGTGCCACAAAATCCAAGCTACAATTTAGACATAACATTTATAAAGATTAATGATAATCAACCAGGGTTTTGGCAAAAATTTAAAAACATGTTTTCATAAGGCATTGAGGGTAGCAGTGTTGAAATAAGAGCGATTAATGAAAAGCTTTTATTTCCACTGCTAATGCTAGCACTGCTAATTTGCTAACTATGTTCCAAAGTGCTAGAGGCTTCCCTACCACTATTTTACTCACGTCATAAAATTCGCATTCAGTGGAATTTAAGCTGGAATATACGTCTTTTCTGCTATTACATCGGTATAAGTAACACGTTGGTGTATTTCCTATATAGTATATTAACGGTTCTGCAGGACTGCTTTTAAATACATCAATCGTCGGTACACCCTCCTGTATAATAACACTGTTAATTTCTATTCCTTCCTTTATCTTTTTCATTTTGTTGCGCTTTTTTTTGTTGAGGTTTAATATTTCCTCCCCACTTGTTGCTGTTATAATACCCATACCATATGTTCCATTGCTTGCTTTGATAAAAACATAAGGCTGTGTTTTTATTTCATATTCTTCATATTTTTTGCGTATCAATGATAATGTATAGTCAACTTTGTCAGCCACTACTTTCAGTGATAAATCATCATTAAAATCAACTTCATTACAGCTTTCTGTAAGTGCAGAAATTAACCATGAATCCATTTTAAATTCGCTACAGAACTCTGATGCTAATTTCTCATAGATTTCAAAATATTTAAACTTCTGCCTGCTGTGCCATCCATATAATGGATTTGGTATTACGTCTTGTTTCACGTTTTTTAGCATGTCTGGTATATGACTTGTCATATCTCGGTTCAGTATAACAATGTCAGGTACAAACCCTGAAGTTGTCTTTAGCAGAGAGTTTTCTTTTATAACAGTTTCATATGGTTCTATTAAATTGTATGTTTCATTATGCAAGAGTCCTATTTTAGTTTCAAAACCAGCACCTTGTAGTATTTCCTCTATAGCAAATACGTTTTCTATATACATTTTATTTCGTGTATAATTTTCTGGTATTATAAGAGCTTTTTTGTATTGATGCTTTGCGGAGTAGCTTCTTACTAGTTCTGCTGCAGTTACTTTTGACTCTTTGCTTAAGTTATTAAACCCTGCTGGAAATAAATTGGCATCCACTGGAGCAATTTTATAGCCAGAGTTCCTGAGATCTATAGAACTATAAAACGGCAGCGTAAGGCCATTAAATTTTGCTTCAAACCAATTATTTATACTTATTTCCAACTTTGGATGAATTATATTTTGCATCTACACTTTAAATGTTATAAGAAACGTACTATATTATAGACTATAGCCAAGTATACTTGGCAAATCTGGTTAAAGATTTAAAGTATAATGAAATTCTTATTTAAAGTGATAAAAAAATGATTCACCGTGACAACAGCACAATATATGGCACTACTATACTATCAATCAGAAAGGGTAAAAGTGTAGTAGTTATAGGGGATGGGCAAGTTTCATTGGGACACACTGTTATGAAATCTTGTGCAAAAAAAGTCAGACGCCTTTCTGGTGATTCTGTAATTACCGGTTTTGCCGGAGCAACAGCTGATGCGTTTACTCTTTTTGAAAGATTAGAATCTAAGCTTGACAAGCACCCAGGACAATTAATGCGGGCATGCGTTGAACTTGCAAAAGATTGGAGAATGGATAAATACCTAAGAAAGTTAGAGGCTATGATGATTGTTGCGGATCAATCTATTTCCTTAGTAATCACAGGAACAGGTGATGTACTTGAACCTGAAGATGGCATAGCGGCCATTGGCTCTGGTGGAAACTTTGCACTATCGGCAGCAAAAGCTTTAATTGACGTTGAGGGAATATCAATAGAGGAAATAGCTAAAAAGGCTATGAAGATAGCGGCTGATATATGTGTTTATACAAACCATAATGTAATTATTGAAAAGATATAGGAGTAATATGTCTTCTGAACAAAAAATTTTATGTGCTAATTTTTCCAATGGTTGTTATGAACCTATGGCTCTTTTGGAAAAGCAATCTGATGATAGTGACACCTATAACAAACAAAATGATTGCAACGAAGACTCTGATAGTGGTTTTGATTCAGATGAAGATAGTGCTCAAGAGGGTTATAGTACACAAGTTTTATTAGATAATTTACCACCACAAAAGATAGTTAAAGAACTAGACAGATTCATAATTGGGCAAGATGATGCAAAACGTGCTGTTGCTATTGCACTTAGAAATCGCTGGCGTCGAAATCATGTTCCACTTCCATTACGTGATGAGATCATACCTAAAAATATACTGATGATAGGTCATACTGGAGTTGGCAAAACCGAAATAGCTCGCCGCTTAGCAAAACTTGCAGGTGCGCCATTTATAAAAATTGAAGCAACGAAGTTCACTGAGATAGGGTATGTTGGACGCGATGTTGATTCGATAATACGCGATTTAGTTGATGCAGCAATAGTTTTAGTCAAAGAGAAAGCCCGTAAAGCATTAACTAAAAAGGCTTTAAATTTGGCTGAGAAAATAATAGTCAATTCTATGGTTGGTGAAGATGCTACTGATGAAAGCAAAAAGATCTTTAGAGAAAGATTAAGAAACAAGGAATTTGAGGAAGGAGAAGTCTCCATTAATGTTAGAGAAAGCAAGGGTACTCTACCAACTTTTGATATACCTGGTATGCCAGGCGGGCAAGTTGGCGTCATGAACGTAACAGAAATAATGGGTAAAATGTTTAACGGCAGCAAAAAAACAAAAACTATTACGGTTAAGGTAAAAGAAGCGCGTGAGATATTAATTAATGAAGAAAGTGAAAGGTTGATGGATGAAGATAAGATCATCAAGGAAGCAATTGATCTTGTTAGCAATGATGGCATAGTATTTTTGGATGAAATAGATAAAATTG
Source organism: Wolbachia endosymbiont of Folsomia candida (assembly GCF_001931755.2). Taxonomy (NCBI): domain Bacteria; kingdom Pseudomonadati; phylum Pseudomonadota; class Alphaproteobacteria; order Rickettsiales; family Anaplasmataceae; genus Wolbachia; species Wolbachia endosymbiont of Folsomia candida. Next base: position 451,929 of record NZ_CP015510.2, on the reverse strand, counting down.
CAGCACGAACAGAGGTAAAAGGTGAAGTCAATAGAGAAGGAGTGCAACGTGATTTATTGCCACTACTTGAAGGAACAACTGTTTCGACTAAATACGGACCTGTAAAAACAGACTATATATTGTTTATTGCATCTGGTGCTTTTCATTTATCTAAACCATCTGATCTCTTACCAGAACTGCAAGGCAGGTTGCCAATCAGAGTAGAGCTTAAAGCTCTTACTCAAGAGGATTTGATAAGAATATTAAAGGAACCAGAATCTAGTTTATTAAAGCAGTATATAGCTTTAATGAAGACAGAAAATGTGACTCTTGAGTTCACTGATGATGGCATAGAAACAATAGCTGAAATAGCTTTCACTGTTAACAGAGAAGTGGAAAACATAGGTGCAAGAAGGCTTCATACTGTTATGGAAAAACTTTTGGATGAAATAAGTTTCATTGCTTCTGAAAAAAGTAGCGAAAAATTCGTTATAGACAGCAAGCACGTCAAAGATAAACTTGAATCAATTTCAAAGCAGTTAGATTTATCTAAATTTATATTGTAAGAAATTCATTTTTATAAAAAGCGGCACCTGGTCGAATGTTTTTTCAGTCAAATCAAAAATTTTAGACGTATTTCTTGCAGATTCGATAATACTGCTGAGGTTTTTATGGGATTTTTAACTTTGTTGGAGCTCTCATATGGCTTATCTGAAATTTTTTTCACATAGCCTAAATTCTTTAGGTAAAAATAAGCAACTCCATTCCAATTTTCTTAATAATTGTGTGCTATTTGTATATATAAGTTTCTACTTCAGGAGAATTTCAAGTGATTTCTAAAAACTTAGAGGCAAGTCTGAACAGAGCATTATTCATTGCTTCTAGTTTTAGTCTTAAATATGCAAAAGTAGAGCATTTGCTGCTTGCATTAACTAAAGATATTGATGTCAATTATGCTTTATCAAAATGTAATATCAGAGCTGATGAAATTATAAACGTAGATAATATTTTACTCAGATGTGATATCAATATTCATGATTATAGCAAAAATATAAAAGATTTTTTACAAAATAACTCTAAATTGGTTGTTAATGAGATCAAACCGAGCTCAATGTTTCAATGCATAGTACACAAAGCGATAATTCGTGCACATAATCTTGGAAAAAGAGAAATTAATGGAGCAAATATTCTAGTAGAAATTTTATCTGAACAGGACTCATGCATTGAAGATCTACTACAGAAACAAAATGTAAAAGACTGCAATTTAATTTACCATATATCTAATATTGGATGCTCTCATGATACAGATGAATATACGACTAACCGTAAATTAAAACCTGATAAAAACAATAGTGATATTTCTCCTTCAATAAACAAAAGTGACTTATTGAAAGATGAAGAAATTTTGCAAAGCTATTGTAAAAACCTGAATGATTATGCAAGAAATAAAAAAATAGATTATGTTATTGGCCGTGATTATGAGCTGGATCGCACTATAGAGATATTATTAAGACGTAGAAAAAATAACCCTTTATATGTTGGAGACCCTGGTGTTGGTAAAACAACAATAGTTGAGGGTTTAGTACTAAGAATAATTGAAGGTAGCGTTCCTAGTTTAAAGTCCAGTGTGATTTACGCGCTGGATCTAGGTTCACTTCTTGCAGGAACACGCTATAGAGGTGACTTTGAAGAGAGAATAAAATCTATAATAAAAGCAATTGAAGCAAAACCAGGCGCTATTCTTTTTATTGATGAAATACATACTATTATTGGAGCAGGCTCAACAAGCGGCAGCTTTCTTGATGCTGGTAATTTGCTTAAACCAGCACTTGCAAGAGGAACACTCCGCTGCATAGGTGCAACTACATATAGAGAATATAGCAGCAGTTTTGAAAAAGATAAGGCGCTGGCAAGGAGGTTTCAAAAAATTAATGTTAAAGAGTCTTCTGTTGATGAAACAATAAAAATATTGGGCGGTATAAAACACTACTATGAGGGATATCATGGTGTGTATTATACAAAACATGCTATCAAATCTGCAGCTGAACTTTCGCATAAGTATATTACTGGAAGGATTCTACCTGATAAAGCAGTTGATGTTATCGATGAAGCAGGAGCATATTGTAAATTACTAAAAAACAGGAGTAGAATTGTAAATAGTAGAGATATTAAGAACACCATTACTAGAATTACAGATGTACCTTGCGGATCTGAATTTGATGATATAAAAAAGGTGAGATTTCTAAAGGATAATCTCGAAAAAGTTATTTTTGGTCAAGGTCGTGCGATAGAATCTCTTGTAAATTCTATTAAAATTGCTAAATCTGGATTAAGAAACTACGATAAACCTCTAGCAAATTATCTTTTTGCAGGCCCAACTGGTGTTGGTAAAACTGAGCTTGCAAAACAATTAGCACAAAGCATGGGTATGAATTTTATACGCTTTGACATGTCTGAATACATGGAATCGCATACAATATCTAGAATGATTGGCTCTCCTCCTGGGTATGTAGGTTACGATCAAGGTGGATTGCTCACAGAATCTGTATCTAATAATCAATATAGCGTTGTACTACTTGATGAAATTGAGAAAGCCCATAGCGATATTTACAACATATTATTACAAATTATGGATTATGGCTGCGTGACAGATGCTTATGGACGCAAAGTTAATTTTTCTAACACTATTCTAATTATTACAACCAATGCTGGAGCGTTTGAGCGTAGCAAAAGCTCTATTGGTTTTGGACACAAAGATTTTCATACTAGCGATGGTGAGAAAGCTGTAGAACAAGTTTTTAGTCCTGAATTCCGTAATCGTCTTGATGCAATTATTTCATTTTCTGACTTGGATTCAGATGTAATTTTACATATTGTAGACAAATTTATCTTGGATCTAAAAAAACAGCTTGCGCAAAAAGGAATAAACTGCTTGATAGAGAATGAAGTGAAATCTTATCTTGCACAAGTAGGTTACAGCAAGGAGATGGGTGCACGTCCGATAGAAAGAACAATTGAAAAAGAAATAAAAGCCTACTTAGCTGAAGAAATACTAAATCGTAGGTTAATAAAAGGGAAAAAAATAAGAATTTATATGGATAAAGCAGAAAATAAAATTGCTTTTGATATGGAATTCGCTGCGAAAAGTAAAAAAGTATGTGAAAAATACTAGGTTCTGTGAATAGACCTACTGCATAACTGCCGTCTTAGTAAAAAATCAGCATCACTTCTAGTGTCATTCCAGCGCATGACGCTGGAATCTATCTATTTTTTCTGGATCCGAGTAGTCAGCTACTTCGATGACAGGTAATTGTGCAAGAGGTCTAACGAATAAAATTTGCAAGGTAAAAAAGGTGGCAGTTTAGCAAATTAACACAAATATATGCAATATCCTATGAAAGAATAAGAACGGTATAGTGCCTGTAATTGCAAGCACTATACTGTAAGAAGTCAATTAAACATTATCCTCTGCCTTTAGATTCTTCTTGTAGATTTATAGGAAGCACGCTTAACATACTTCCAGTAGCTTCCAATTTGCTTGTATTATCTGTTTTATCTTGTTCACTTACCGCATCATAAGCCATTTTACCTAATATTCCTACAGCTATCGCTGTTACTATCACTCCTATCACAGCTATAGCACATGCTGCTTCATATGGCAATCCAGCTATAAATGCACAACCAGCTATCACTGCACCAACAACACCCAAACTAAATGCAATCTTTCCTCTGTTTTCACTCCAGAAAGTTGGTGCTTTGGTGCTTTGATCTCCTAGATCGTCTGGTAGAGCGCTCGTATCATCTGAACTAGAACCACCAACAGTTGTTGATATACTAGGAATTGCCTGTGCTGCAGGAGAAACTGTAGCAACCACAGGTGTTAGGTTGGGTTGATCTTTCTTAGCTTGCTGAAAAAGAAACGATTGACCAGAAGCTGGTTCCGCTGCAGGAGAAGCTGGTACACCCACAGGTGGTTGGAAAGGTTGATTCTGTGCACTTCCAGGAGCTGGTTTCGCTACAGAAGGAACACTCTGATGAACTGGAGCTGCAAGTCTAGCATCATTAATAACTTTTTCAACCTTTGCTTTTACTTTTTCTTTTTCAGCAAGTTCTAACAAATTTGAACCTTTATTCTTAGCATTCAAAACTTCGTCAAGCATGTTGTGGCGTTGAGCAAATTCAAGAGTATTAACTAAAAATTTATCATTATTATTGCGCTTGATTTCCGAGATAGTATCACTTAACCAAGTGCCCTTCAGCAAATCATCCTTAAAAATCGGAATCTTATTCTCTTCACCAAACTTATAAAGTTTGTCAGCATTATCAAAGTTACTTGCTTTAACAGCTTCTTTAAATTCTTCTCGTAATTTGTTGTAAATGAAGCGCTGTACTTTTTGATAAGACTGAGAGAATTCTATGATTTTTTTTGCTACGCCATTGTTATTTCGCAGAATAGCGTCTAGTGCTTTATTTTCTAAAGCATCTGTAACTCTACCAATAGCACCTTCATCCTTGATATGATTAAAAATCGTTTTAGCAGCTTCCATATCACTTCGAATATGATCAGTCAGTAATGTATCATCATAGTCATTAATAATGCTAAGAACAGCTATTACATCTTTGACATCAGTACCTTTCAATATATCGCTGACAGTAACACCATTACACTGTGCTATTTTATCATATAATGCTTGTTGGTTGCTTTGTAACTTATTATACCCATCTGGTCGAGTAACAATTGGTGCACTAGGAGTTGCCTTTGCTCCAGAAGAAGCTTGCGCACCAACAGGTGGTGGACTACTGAATTGAGCCTGCCTAGCTTCCCAAGAAAATGGTTTTGCTTTTTCCATCTCTTCCTCAGTAATATACAAATGTTTTTGTATCATTGATTTTGTTTCCTTTTTGACGCTTTGTTCACTTAGAAAATTTAATATTGTTTTTACTTTGCAAAGCTTTCCAAAACTACCACTGTCTTGAGGCTTCATTTCCCGAACCTTTGCGATGAGATATGTTAATGTATTAGATGCTAATTGATCTATTCCTTCTATAACGTTTTTCTCTTTCATAATATTGGACCATGCCTTTATGGCTTCAATATTCAAGCTAAATGTAACGCTATCTGAAATGTGTTTACTATTAGCTGCGTTGTCTTGAGTACTCGACAAAATTTTGTTCAAAAATGTTTTGATACATTGTTGATTGTTACTATAGCGAGTTACAAACTGTACTGCTGTGTTCGCAAAGAAACCATCAATTTTAAACTCTGCAAAAAAATCAAAATCACTGCTTAATGCTTCATTTAGCTTCTGAGAGAATGCATTAATTAACCGACTCTGCTCTGCATCCTTAGCTCCATTGCTTTGCAAAACCAAATCACGTAATTCACCAAATATCTTTTGTTGTTGTGGATCTCTAGAAGAAAGTGTTCTGCGAGTTTTAGTATAAAACGCATCTATCTCTTCTCTTATATAATCGTTACTTTTCAATGGCTCCAATGATTGCACAACTCTCTCAAGATAAGAAACATTTTGAACATCATCCTTATCCATTACATCAAATGTATAGTGTACCGCCAAAATCACTTTTTGTGCTAGATCTTCTGTGCCTTGTGTATTATTGCTAGTAATATGTTCAATTACCTTCTCTACAAAATGACCATTTAGATTAAGTAAGTTTGTGCTATTATAAACTAGCTCATTTAATAAAATTACAGTATTTTCTGTTGTTAAGATTCCTTGATTAAATAAAACATCTATAACTTTAGCACTTGCTGATTTGTTTTCAATTATCGCTGTTAATACCTCTTGCCCTTCAGAACTATGGAAATTAAAATTTTCATTTTTTAATTTCATCAAGTGCCGTATTGCATTATCTTCGTCCTTTTTTTGTTGATCACCCATATCTCCTGTTACCTGAGCTTGTGTCTGCCCACTTTGTGAAAGCAGAATTGGTTCCGCACCACCTGTATTAACATGTGGTTGGGTCTGCTGTGTAAGTCCATTCTCATGAATTTTTCTGTTTATTATATTAATAGCTTCTGTATTGCGGTTAGCTTGGGCAAGCTGTAATGGAGTATAAGTTTTTATTCCATCAGTATTTTTTGTATAAATGAGCTCTAGATTCAAAATTTTTTGTAATAAACCAGGCTCATCAGAAGCAGCATCTAATATCTCAGTACAAAACTTTGTATCACTACAGAAAATAGCATGGTGTAATGCATATAGAGATCTTTCTTTGCGGCCGTCTACTATATGTAGGGATTGTGTAGTAAGAACTTGTTCTAAAATACCAAGCTGTTTACATTCTGCTAGAATTTCTTTGGTGGCTTGAATATTTTCATGGTTAATGGCAAGGGTTAATAAATCATGAGTTACTAACACATCTACAGTCTTATCAGGTATACTCTTATCTATACGACAGTATAAAAAATCCGCAGTAAGAATACCTTTTTTATCTTCGTCTTCTTCTATACCTTTTAATATATTATCAACACCTTCATTATCAACTATTTCCTTACTTAATCTCGTATAAAAAGCCACTTGTTCTTTTGTTAGTTTACTAAAATTTTCCATTAATTTGCTAGCAGTTAACACACTTCCCTCTCCTTGAGCTTGACCATGCCCATGCCCACTTTGTGTAGTAACAGTTGGTTCTACTTCTTGAAAAGGTGCTTCTGTACCCACAGGTGGTTTGTTCTGCTGATTTGAAGCTGTAAGTCCCACCTCACTCGCTCTTTGTTCAATTATTTTAATCATTTCGTTAGATTTATTATTTTGAAATTTCTCTCTAGCCCAATTAAGTACATTACTACCAGAAGGTGCTTTTTGTTCCAAGAAATCTCTCAAAATCTCTGCTTCTTTAGCTTTATCTAAAAGTTCTACAACAGCTTGTTTATTTTCTTTCATAACAGCAATCTGTAGTAAGGAAAATTTTAAAGAATCGGTTAGTAAAAAAGCTTCCTTTATATCTTCTGTGCTCTGACCTCTAAGTACGCTTTTAACATCACCATTATTTTCTATTGCTTTCTTTAAACTATCATAAGTGGACATATTTACTTCTCCATTAAAAACTGAATATAGTATAATTATTATACATTTTTGTAAATAAGTCAATTATATTGTTTGGTTGAATTATGTTAACTTTACAATGAAGTTAATACAAAATTAATAAACTCAGCGTCATGTGAGCAACTGCACAAACATTATAATATGCACAGTAAATGGTTTCATTTCAGTAATTATATGGTGTTATGCCAGTGTTTACTCTCTATCATCCCTGTAAAAGTCACCTTATTCAATGACAAAAATTGGCACTGGGATAATACAAGAAGTGCTACCTGCATTACATCCTAAAAATGAGTCAAGTGAAATTATTAAAAGATAAATGCACAATGGCACACCAGTTAACGCTAATTTAAGAATCAAGGATATACAATTTAATATATTAATTAGCTAACTATGGGGTTAAGAATGGCTACTCAACATCAAATTGAATATAGTTTTTTTGGTTCAGATCACTCAAACATAGAAATAGTACATAAAGAAACACATCAGGCGCTTAATTTAGCACAAACAGCAACAGATACAGCTTCAGCTGCATCGAAAACAGCTGATGCGGCACTTGGTACGGCTGATGCAGCATTAACGACAGCCGAAGCTGCATCGAAAACAGCTCAAGCAGCATCAGATACAGCTCAGACAGCGTTAAACACAGTTGATGCATTCGGTGCAAGACTAGGTACGCTTGAAGCAGCCCAAGGAGTATCAGATGGAACAGGTGTTGTAGGTGATGCTGCAGCACTGATAGGTGATGTTACAGAGACAATAGGGGATTCAGACAGAATTATGCTGGGTTGTACTATAGCCGCTGCTGTTGCAGTAACAGTGATGGTTGGTTTTATTGTGTTTTGCTTCTACCAGGGAATTAAACATGAAAAAGATGGAAAAGAAGGAGAAAGGAAATCTTCTTCTGCTGATCAAGATATGCAAAAGAAAAATCAAGAATTGAATGAATCTTTTGAATCAGATTTTCCAAGCAGTGATCTTTATATAGGATCACCTATAGAACACACATTCCATCAGCCACAACAAACGCGGATAAAGGCATGCTAAGTAAAACTAATTACGGTCTTTCCAGTGTCATTCTATATCTTGACACTGGAGCTATATATAAACATTATACTTAATAAATGATGCTAATTAGCAGCGAGTTTAAAAAGTAAAATGAGATTCCAGTATCACGTACTGGAATGACACTAAAAAGGAGGCTGGAATGATATCAAGAAGGAGGTACAGTGAGAATAGAATCAGATAGCTTAGGGGAAGTAAAAGTACCAAGTGAACATTATTGGGGAGCACAAACTCAGCGTTCTTTAGAGAATTTCAAAATCGGTACGGAGAAAATCCCAGAGCCTCTGATTAGAGCATTGGCGATGGTGAAGCTTGCATCAGCTAAAGTAAACATGAAACAGAGCAGCATAGATGAAAAAATAGGAAATGCAATCTGCATAGCCGCTAGGGAAGTAATAGATGGAAAATTGAGTGGTGAATTTCCACTTGTCTTGTGGCAGACCGGATCTGGAACACAGACCAATATGAACATGAATGAAGTAATTAGCAACCGGGCAATAGAGATTTTAGGCGGCAATTTGGGAAGCAAATCCCCAGTCCATCCAAATGATCATGTGAATTATGGCCAGTCATCCAATGACACTTTTCCAACTGCAATGCATATAGCAGCAGCAGAGCAGGTAAACCAATTACTTATTCCAAACATGCAAGAATTGCATAAAGCTCTGAGTGATAAGGTTCAGGAATTTAAGGAAATAATAAAAGTAGGACGTACTCATTTGCAAGACGCAACACCACTCACTTTAGGCCAGGAGTTTTCTGGCTATGCAGTTCAAATTAAAAAGGGAATAGAAAGGGTAAAGTCAACTTTGAGCGATGTATATGAGCTTGCGCAAGGTGGCACTGCAGTTGGAACGGGACTCAACACTAAAAAAGGTTTTGCAGAAGATTTTGCAAAACAAGTTGCAGAAATCACTGGGCTACCATTTACTTCAGCAGGTAACAAGTTTGAAGCTCTGGCGGCAAATGATGCACTCACTCAGCTAAGTGGAGCACTAAATACTGTGGCAGTGAGCTTAATGAAAATTGCAAATGACATAAGGCTACTTGGTTCTGGTCCAAGGTGTGGAATTGGTGAAATAATATTACCGGAAAACGAACCTGGTTCTTCAATTATGCCAGGAAAAATAAACCCAACTCAGTGTGAAGCAGTAACTATGGTATGCGCGCAGGTTATGGGAAATCACGTTGCTGTGACAATTGGCGGTTCAAATGGTCATTTTGAACTGAACGTATTTAAGCCAGTGATAATTTACAATGTTTTGCAGTCTATAAGACTCTTGGCTGATGCAAGTTTGAATTTCACAGAAAAATGCGTTGTTGGTATTAAAGCAAACAAAGAGAGAATAAAGGATTTATTGAATCAGTCGTTAATGCTAGTCACTATATTAAACACACACATAGGTTACGATAATTCAGCGAAAATAGCAAAACTTGCTTATAAAGAGAATATTACTCTCAAAAAAGCGGCAGTGAAGCTTCAGCTTCTTACTGAGGAAGAGTTTGAAAGAATAGTAAGACCAGAAGAAATGGTGAATATACCTCTTGCATAATCTGCTTTCTGATAGTAATTTTTGCGTTAAAATTTGCTTACGCTCCTAAAATACATCAAGTATTCTGCGGTGCTCACCTTCATTTCTCCTAAAAATTTCTTACCATAAATTGGTTATGCAAGAGGTATAATTTCAAGTAGATTTATCATCAGTGTTATTAATATCTAAAGTAGTTCCTTTTATTTCCTTGATCCTAGCATCTGCCAATATTTTTAACTCATTACCATATCTATAATAGTTTCGCTTTATAGCGTGTAACTCATCAGCTACATCAGAGTTTAGTTTTGGATAATACGTATAGTTGCAATTTTCCTCAATGTTATCAACGCTTATGGATAAAGCCAACATAGGAAACAAAATTAATAATAAAATAAGGGAAAAGTTTGTCATATCCACAAAATTCTAACACTTAAGATCAATTTAAACTTAATGTGTTATAAATGTGTTAATTCTCTGTTATATGTACAAAAAATTTCCTTTGCATGCAGATACAATCTCAGTTTTTTTCAAGTTTAGAATTCAAGCATTTCAGTCATTTTTTAGGCAATCTATTAGACTTTTCTATAGATTAACACCATAGATTGTATGGAAGTGGTGGAGGTTACCATTCTAAAAAAACTTCTTCTCACGGGCGTTATGTAAAATGGCTGAAAGTGGCTTAATTCCTTACGTTTTTATGGTACACAATATTAAAGTTGGTACCTACATGCTTGAGAACTGAGAAAAAAATTAAAGCAAATTTATAGAAAAAGCGAAATTTGTAAAGTAAGTAAAGTAGTCAATATATGCTTTTTTATTCACACTGATTTGCAACTTAAAAACATAAATTAATAATTTGAAAATGAAATACCAAACAATGCATAAAATTAACTTGCACTCCTAATTTTCCCGATTACCATATAGCAAGCTTAGCATAGTGGGTTTGAGTAATGAAAGTAATAAGGGGTTTCTATGCTAAAAACACAACATCCAACAGATTATCTAAAAAAAGAAGTGGTTAATTTAAAAGCTGACCATCCACTAAAAGAAGAGCAATCCATAAAGCAAAAAGACTTAGAACAAAGACATAACTTGAGACGCTTTAAACGCTCTGTAGATAATCCTGATTTACCAGATAATTTTGAGATAAGCTCGGCAATAGGTGGCGGAGATTGTTTCTTCGATTCAGTTGCACAAGGCCTTAAACAACTAAAGCCTGAAATGGACTTTACTGTGAAATCCCTAAGAGAAGTGTGCAAGAGGTTTGCGCAAAGTCAGTTATCTATCGGTGGATCATGGCTTAAAGAAGCTTTAAAAAATGAAAACGAACAAATCAATGAGTATATTCCTCGCATTGAATTTACTGCAAATGATATTGAACAACAATCTGAGGTAGCAAGTGTGCTAGGGCTAACTTCACCAATGTGGGGTAGAACTGAAATTGAGGGAAGGATAATTTGTAAAGAATATGGTGTAAAATTACATATTATTGAGAAGCATACTGTGCAGGGAAAAGAAATATGGACTGATCAAATTGTAGATGAATCAGGCTCAAGGTCTATAGATGACATAGATTATAGTGAGGACAATACAATACACGTAGTAAATAAAGGGCGCTTACATTTTGAACCAATACTCAATAAAGCAAGAGTTAGAAAAACAGTCCAGCAAGAGAATAGGCTATCTCCTCTTGATAACCGCCAGCCTAAGTCAGATCAACAACAGGAACACGAAAATTCTGGCCAAGTCAGTAATCCATTAGAGCAACTAAAAGCTCAGTATCAAGCTACGGAGATAGAAGGACAGCCATCAGGTTCGTCAGGAAGTAGGAAGAAAAGATCTGATAGTAATCATCAGTCAGAATCTTCAAATCAAGAAGAACAAAATCCAGAGCAAGTGCAACAAAGTACTGAAAAACTTTTCAAAGATTATCTTTTTAAAAAATTATTTCAACCTGATAAAAATGCAAAAGACAACCCTGTTGATACAGTTAACGAACAAAGAAAAGAAGTTATTGAGTTGATAAAAAAATTGAATTTAAATTCAGGTGTGCATTTTTATAATGCTGACTTATTTACTTTTGTACTTATTGCAAAGAATATTCACTTACTAAAACGACAGTTGAAACAATTTTATGGGGAGTTGCCATGGGAAGAAGTAGGTTTTCATTTAGCTAACTCTGTCAATGTAGTATTAAAGATGCATCAGCATTTAGATTTAGCTGAGTGGTACAAATTTAAGCATTTGTTGGAAAGTGAAGTGTGGCGGTCATCTGAAAGCAAGAGTGAAATGAGAAGGATGGTAGTGGAGTATGATCGTGAAATTAAAGAACTTCAAGAGTACTTAGTTCCTTATTCAGTTGATAGCATTATGCGTAAAGAATTGCTAGAAAGTTTAAGTGAATTTTCTGCAGCACTTGAGGCAATACAGTTTACAAAAGAGGATATCAGTAGTGATTTACCAGATGGAAGTACTGAAAAAATTCTGGGGTTTTCAGAATCTTTATATGATAACTATGAAACAGCAAAGGACCCTTATTCCTTAGAACGAATACTACATTATATAGAATTAGCATTATCGATAAATCCAAATGAAAAATTAGGGAAATTTGTGATAGAAAGAGCACTGCAAGTGACTGGTGAATACCTGAAATATACTCACGAATCTCCTCATTTATCTAATATTAGTAGACAAAGTTTAATTGACAACGGAATGTCAGAGGAAATAATAAACTCACTACTAGATATTCGAAACTTGCTGTCACATAGCAAAAGTTTACCTGCACTAATGAAGATTGAGAAGGAAGGTAGTAGTATTTTTGCTGATGTCCAAATGGAATTAAAGCATGTCAAAGATGTCATTGAGAAGGTTTATTATGATATTTTGATAAGAAAGTTAATTGATAGAATCAATCTTATAGATATTGCAAATGATGATCAATTCTACTGTGAGCTCAAGAAGAAAGTGGAAGAGCTAAAGAAAAGTAGTAATGGTCTCGAAAGTATTGAAAAAACAGCTATTGAAATTTTGAAACATATACAAGGGGGAGAAATTAATGATAACGAAAGTGTAAAGAAAATTAAAGAACTAATTAATCAGGTTGTCCTTAATATTAAATTTGGAAAAGTTAATAGAGTTCAAAACAAAATATATGGATTAATTAACGAAGCTTCTGATGTTGCTCAGAATAGTAAAACAATAAATGGTAATATGATTGAAAAATTAAAGGGGAAAATATTAGAAAGTAGTGAGATTATTGCCAAGGAAAATACAGAGAAAGTTTTTTCAAATTTTCATGAGTTATTAGAAAAAGAGCTTATTACCCAACATGAAAGTATAAAGCAAAAGTTAGAAAGTGTCAAGCAAGATGTATTAGAGCTTAAAAAGCAAATGCTCTCATTTTTTAATGAGAACTCAAATCAAAGTGAAGAGGAGTTTAATAGAGTGACTAATCAATTGCTTGAACTGAAAATATTAGGAGAGGAGGAAAAGAATAAGCTATATACCTATTATACTAATTCTAACCCAGGTGGACGCAAAAATGGTGAAGAATTAGCGAAAATTTTATTTAGTAAAGTGAAGGTTTTTGAAGCATTACTTAAATCAGCTAAGATACAACCACAATACTATAGTAAATCATTAAAAGATATTTTTGATAAATTTTATAAAGAGCTAAACCTAGATCTTATTATAGAAGACTATTCAAAAGAACAAGGAAATAAACCTGAAATTGTAGCTGAGTTGAAAAGTAAAAAGCAAACTAGCGATGCAATATCGAAACTGGAAAAATCTCTCCTCGAGCAAAAAAAAGCGATTACAGAGCTCTATGAGCTGTTTAAAGAAAATGAAAAAATTAAGGATAAAATAAAAGAGTTTTTTAGACTATTTAATAGTGATGAAAAATTTGATGAAAAAGAGTTCAAGGGCAATTTATTAAAAGAATTACTAGGTAATAGCATCAAAACTGACAGACTTATAGATTCTCATCAGGCCTTCATAAATAATGGAAATTCAAAAAGCTTTCAGAATTTTATTAATCAACTAAATATACCTCAACAAGAAGAAAAGAAACTCAATATTAAGTTTTCTAAGCTTTATAGTGAATCAGTAAAACGATCTAAGTTAGTTGATATTTTGGAAGAAAATAAGGATATTTTAGGAGAAAACAGATGTGCAGAACTAAAGCAAGTATTAAACTCAATTGAATTGTTTGAAAAGATGCTGAAGATACTTAGTCCTTTTGCAGAAAAAGATAAAAAAAAGAGTAAGGGTTCCAAGAAAGAAGAGCATAAAGATGATCAAATCAAGGAAGCAATCGAAAAATTAAATAACCTAATAGACAATGAGAAATTTAAAGAGTTAAATGATATAAAAGATTTAAAGCAACAATTAAATTCACTAAAAAACAAAATAGGAGACTTATCAACATATAAAGACGAAATAGTTTCAAAGTTAAAGTCATTAAATGGTGAAGCTCAAGAGAAAATTAAAACAAAAGGACAGGAAAGGTTTGTTAAGTCCTATAATGAATTTATAAAAGCTGATAAAATAGATTCTTTAATAAATAGTCTTACAGACAGTCTTACGGATGACCAAAAGCAGTCAATAAAAGCTAGTATTACCTCAGGCTTTGAAAAATTTGCAAATGCAAATAGTAAACTGGGAGATGTTTTACAGAAATCACAAATAGAAGATAGTACAAAAGAGCAAATTAGAAAGATTGGTAAAATAGTAGAAGTGGTACCTACTTTGGTAAATCATATCAAAGATTATTCTTTGAAGAATATCAAGATATCAGAAATAGAGGGAAATATTAAAGTACAAATAGAAAACCTTATTAGCGAACTAAACGCAAATTGTGATCTCTCTGATTGGCAAAATAAAATTGATATAATAAAACTTCCTGATGATTATAAAAAGTTTATAGAAAATTATAGAGAATTTATAAGTATTCGCGATAAAGAAAGCTTTGAAAAACTTGTGGGTTCACTTAGGGTTGAAAATCGAGAGTTAAGTTTAGGTGAGAAAGAGTTGCTAAACAGTATTTTCGACAAGTTTAATAAATTAGAATTAGATAACATTGTTGACGCATTCAAGGAAAAATTATCTGAAAAATTCAATAAAGGGTTAAGAGATAATTTAAGTATTCATAAAGATGTTTCTCAAAAAATCCTGCTGCTAGCTGACTTCCTTGAAAAAAAATATTATGAAAGTTCTGTTAATAAGTTAGAGTCATGTGAATTAAAAGTACTAGAGGGAAATGATAAAAAAAATTTGAATGATTATTTTGACTCTAATCGAGAAGAGGGTAAACGTTTTATAGAAGATTTAGGCGTAAAAAAGCTGTCTAAAGATTATATAGATTTTATGCAAGCCTATAATAGCTTCAAGAAAGCTGATAATGAAGAAACCTTCGATAAACTCAAAAAAACAATTAGTGCGTTAAATCTAGATTTATCCGATAAAGACTTATTAAATAAGAATTTCCTTGAGGGTTATAAAAAGCTAGAATTCGATAATATTCTTCAAAACTTAAATACAGAAGAAAAAACACGTGAAATTTATAATCAACTGAAGGAGAAGAAAGAAGTTTATGATGCAGTATCAGAGTTAACTATTTTCTTTAGTAAAAAATTAATGTCAGAAAATGTTCAACCAAGCTATGAAAACCATGTCGATAAGTTATGCAATGTATTGCAACTAGGAGATGATAACAATGTGAAACAAGAGTTAAAGCAGTTACTTAATTCTAATTCACCGCATGATTGGAAAAAAGGTAAATTATTAGTATTACAATTGAAGATAAGCTTACCTAATGATTATAAAAAATCCATAAAAGCTTATAAAAAATTCATAAGTGCTCGTAACAAAGAAAACTTCAAGGAATTTTATGAATCTATTGCTTTGGCCAGTGATAAGCAAGAGGAATTAGATAAGGCCCTTTCAACTTCTTATGAAAGCTTAGAATTTGAGAATATTCTTAAAGGACTTCAAAAAAAAGGAGAAGGAGAAGGAGAATTAGAAAAGAAAAAGCAAGTTTATGATATAATTTTTACAGAGTTAGTTTCTCTTTTTGAAAAGAAGTCAAACCCAGGCAAAAAATATACAGAACAAGAAGTGACTATTGATCTGGAAAGTCAGATAGGAGCAATTGAAAAAAAAGTTAAAGATAAAGTTACAGTTAAAGAAAAGCTAAGTAAATATAGAGAAAATGAAAATTGGAAGAAATATGGGGAATCAGTAAAAAAACTTGATGCTTATGGAAAGCTATTTGAAGATATCAAATTAGGTAAAACTTTTAAAGATATTGCTCAGCATTTCAATGATTTGCTTTCTAATTTAAATAACAAGGAAGATAAAAAATTGCCAGAGGAAGATAGGAAGTTGTTAAATGATGTATTTTTTAAAGCTCTGGTAAAAGAAAAGGAGCAACATTCCAAAACTAATTTTAAAAGAAGGTTAAGTGAACTAAAAGGTATCCTTCCTAAGGAACAGAATGAATTTTCCGTTGATAAAAAACTACAAGCTGCAGTAGAGGTTGTTCTATGTGGCTTATTAGATATCTTAGTAGAAGTAGAACCTAAGTTTGAGTTAGAGCGTTCAATTATGCATCATGATTCCATAATACTTGATAGAACGTCATTGCGTAACTATCTGGCACATGGTGGTATGTTTGAGAATACTTTATTAAAAGTAGAGAATGTACATTCTGATGCAAGTGTTTGGGTATTTAATAATGCACATATGCTTGTTGAGAAAAGAAAGCTGATAATTGCACTAAAAGGATTGGTTGAAGATGCAAAAATGAAAGAATATTTGATTGATTCTGATGGCAGCAAAATAGATGAACTTGACAGCAAAATACCTAAAGAGTTACAGAATGTTGAAAAGCATATTAATACACTTAAAAAAGATAGTGAGTTTAATTGGAAATTTATATTAAAGAAAGTATCAAATACTTTAAAAAATACATCAAATAAGCTAGGAGAACTAGCAAATGAAATAGTGGGTAGCAAAGAAGCCAAATTAGGCGATATCATTGCGTTTCTTGGAGAGAATAAGATAAACGACTTTAGAGAGAAATTAAATAAGGCACTTGTTAAGAAACATGAGAATTTAATTAAAAATACTATCGAGCTGTCACATTACTGGATAAGTCATTTTAAGTATGTTTTAGAAGAAAGAAAATTTTCTACAATCGAAATGAATATTGACTTGCCAAATATATCTGGTGATCGCTTCGATGAGTTTTGTACGCGCTATTATAAAAAAGTTATTGAATTAGAACTATTGGATTCTTTACGATACAGTAACTCTGCAAAGATAGGTTATTGCCTTAATCTTACACCGAGTGATATAAATGATATAAAGCTTGGTACCAAAGAGTACACACTACTACACTATGCTGCAAAATATAGTAATCTGAACACTATTGACTTTCTTATTAAGAAAGGTGCTTCAGTGAAGAAAAATCACGATGATGAAACACCACTATACCATGCTGTTGATTTTAGAAGTGAAGAAGATTTTAAGGGGATTGTAGCTCTGTTTCAGCAAACCAACGTGATAAATACAATAAAAAATAATGGCGATTGGACATTATTACATCGTGCTGCTAGAGCAGGAAATTTAGAAATTATTAAATATCTCACAAGCACTCAAGTTGGTGCTGACTCTAATGCTAGAAATGGAAACGGTGAAATCCCGCTGCATGTTGCTGCTATGTTTGGCCATAAGGAAATAGTTAAATTTTTTATTGAAGATAAGAGGATAGCAATTGGTACATGTGACAAGTTTGGATATACATCTTTGCACCATGCTGCTGGGGGAGCCAGTTTTTATAAAGATGATGAGCTGTTGAGTGAAAATGGTAGGCTTTGGGTTGATGAAAATAAGCGCTTGGGAGTTGTAAAATATCTTGTAAGTGAAAATGCAGCGTTGATGTCATTAAGAACTAAGCGAGAAGAAACTAATGGTAATGGAGAGTTAATAGCACTACACTTGGCTGCTTTTGATGGAAACAACGAGATTACAAAATTTTTAATACAACAATCACTACAAGATGTTCATACTTATAGTCAAATAGGAACCCCATTACACTATGCAGCATTAGGTGGTAACAAGGAGATTGTTGTTACTCTTCTACAAAATGGAGCAGGTATTGAAGCTCCTAGTACTGATGGTTATAAACCATTGCACTTCGCAGCAGACAAGGACCATAAAGAGGTTGTTAAAGCTTTACTGAGTAAAGGTGCTCAGGTTGATGCGCGAGATAATCAAGGCATTACACCATTACACTTGGCAGCAGAAGAAGGTAAATTGAAGGTTGTTAAAGTTTTATTGAATAATGGTGCTGATGTTAATGCTAGAGATAACAGTAAAAGAACACCATTGTATTTTGCATCTAAAAACGGATATCCTGGGATAGTTAAAGCTTTGTTAGAAAAAGGAGCGAATTTTGAAGTTAAATTTGCCGGTAAAACTCCATTTTACGATGCTAAGGATGATTTAGTAAAGAATATTTTAAAATCAACTAAGGATTTATTTGATTCAATAAAAAGCAATAGACAGCAAAAAGTTATGGCTGCCATTAATGAAGAGGCAATTATTGGTGCTACTGATAACAGTGGTTTTACATTATTACATTGGGCTGCAAAAGATGGTTATCAAGAGTTAGTACAGTTATTGCTGGATAAACAAGCAAATCCGAACATAAAAGATAAAAATGGGAAAACACCATTAGATATAGCACAAGAAAAATTAGCTCAAGATCCAGAAAATGAGAATCTTCAAACAATTACAGGTTTGCTTCTTAGTGTAACAAATGAACCTTTCAGTAATTTAAATCAACAAATACAATCTAATAAGAAGCAACAAAAAGCTTTTACACATTTAAGTAAGTATATAGAAAGTAACTTTCCTGGATCTGAAACAAAAGCAGTAAAGCAAGGACTATACTTACCATCATTTGAAAGCCGAAATATTAAGATGAATGGAAAATGTGCAGCTATTACTCGAGTGTTTTCTCAAGGGTTGTTTTTAGGACAGCAAGTACATGAATCATTTTTAGCCAACCTACAAACCTCAGCGGAGCTTTATGAACGAATAGCCCAAGGTAAGCAGATATCTAAAAGAGAAGAACAAGAGATCTTTGCTTTAAGTCGATTGCTGAGTAGCGTTGAACAAGAGTTAACTCTACCCGCAAGTAGTTTACCTTCATCTTTAAGCCACATTAAGAGCTACAAAACACTTGAAGATCTATCTCATTATGTAAGTGAACTCACTGACGACTTTGCAATTCATTTAGTTACAAGTAATCATGTAGTTGCAATTTATCGTACTGGTGATAGTTACACATATTTTGATAGTAATGTTGCTTTGGTATCTAATTTAAAAAATGTTGATCAATTGATGAAAATTGTAGAAAAAGGGGTAAAGTATGCTGACTATGAACTCGCTGAAGAAGGATTCTTAGTAGAATATTTTGATGTTGCTCAAGCAAATAATGCATTAACTACTGCACAGAAGGAAATCTTAACAAAACCAATACAAACAGAACGTCATCTTCTTTCTCTGCAAGATCAAGAATATGGCCTGATTGATGTAAATGGTGAGAAGATATCTCGAGTAACATTGTATGATATGGGAGCTAAATTACATGCAGAGGGAAGTGCTCCAGTACTTATTAATTCTGAGATGAGTAGCGAAGATTTAGCGCAAAATTTAAGTTCAGGTAAAATAAAGATCACAGCTCGTGAATATCTAGAAAACCTTAAAGGTAATAAAAAGGAAGTTATTCAAGATATAGTACAAACAACTTCTTCTCTTCCTTTTTCAGGATCAATTAATGAAGTTAAGGATGCTAATACTATACAAGACTTAGTACTTTCTGAGAATGGTCAAAAGTTAAATTCTTATGAGTTGAATAAAATTCTGAGTGGTAGAGTAGAGCAGTCAATTAAAGCTCTTCCTTATTACCTTGAAGTTGCAAATACTAAACATTGGCCAAATAGACTCACTAATGCAGCAGGAAGAATCAGTATGGCTAAAGGCTATTACGATATTGCTCATTCAATACGCTATGGAGACACTCAAGGTTTTTTACTTGGCTCTGGAGAAATTGGTTTTTCCCTTTTTTCACAGCTAATTGAAGATGGTGTGGTAAAAGTAGCGCCACAAATTATTAAACAGATGAAACATGGTATTTTCTTAACAAGAGGATTTGCTGGCCTGATCTCAAGTCCGTTTGATATCTATGATTTAGTCAGTTCATCAATTGATTTAGCAAATAGTAAAAAAGGTTCAAAGGAATGGAGAGATAGCATAGCAGGAGTTACTTTCTCTGGTGCATCAGTTGTATCTGGTGTTGCATTTACCGCTCTTGGAAAACCAGGTGTTGGCACTGTAGTTGGTCTTGGAATTCTTATTGGTCAAGGACTTTATAGTGGTACAAGTATGGTCATTGAGTATAAGAAGTATAAATTAACAACTAATCAAGAGTTTCGACTATTTTGGCATACATTTGCCCTGCAACTACCACCTGAGGATGTACAATACCTTGCAGCAAGGAAAGATGTAGTAAATAAATTAGCTGAGCAAGCATGGGAACATCTGCAGAACAATACTCAGGTAGCTGCTTATGGTATGGGGCTTGGAGAGATTAGATTTGTCGATGATACTCATTCTCGTTCTAAAAGAATGATAGGTGACATGGAGCAATCTATCATAGGTGCCAAATTAAGAAACGATATTCATATTCCTGACCACCAGGACTTAGAAGAAGCAATCAAAGAATTATTACCAAAACCAAAAGAGGTGAAAGTGGAACCAAGTAGTAGCTCTATTGGTATGTCCAGCCCAAGCAACAAAAGAAATGGTCGAAATTTATCACGTATTGTTCCAGTATCTCCTTCTTCTGAAGCAGAAATGCTTTGTCTTCCTCAGTTTACTCACCGTGATTACGAATATGACAACAGCTTCATTGGTAGAAAACCAGTGTACACTGTTCCTCATAGTGATTTTCTTGTCCCTCATTGGGATAGTGGGTATGGCGATAGCCCTGCATTGTACAGCAATTCTTCTACAGCTATTTATCATTGTCACAATGCTATAATAGTTGGCCGTAAGAATGATACTATGGAAAACCCAACTATGGTGTTTGATTTAAGTTTGGTAAATGGAAATGGTCTGATAGTAAGTAGCAGTAAGTATAATAATCAATTCAATATTGCCCAAGGTGGAGCAAAAATATATGGCAGCAATCATACCAGCAATGTCTTTACTTTAACCGATGATAATTTCTTTGGTAGGGTTTCTGGTGGCACAGCAAATGCAACTAATGTACTTGATGTGAGCCAGTTAAAAAGTAAAGGATTATCTTATGAAAATAATATCGTCACCACTCAAGAAGCCCAAATGACTGCTGAAAATATTAATCATTTTATTGGTAGAAAGGCAGAAGCAGAACATGTTGATTGTCAGAACATGAATAATAAAATAGTAATAGATAGTCGTGGTGGTAATAGTGGAAATAGCGATGTTGTAAGTAACTGCAGAAAGGTGATAGTTACAGGAAATACTAAGGTAGTAAGTAATGAATCTGACAATACTTTTTACATTAAACCAAGTGCTGGTCATGCTGAAATAAGGGGTGAAGGCAAAGGATTTGTAATATTTTCTGATACTGCATTATTACAAAGAGCTTCAAATATTAGTTATTCATCTACAAACAATACGTTATCAATAGAGATTAAAGGTAATAGTGGAAATAGTGGTACATTTACACTTGATGTTCAAAATTATTTAGATAAAGAGAATAATCATCATTATCTACTGATCGATAAGTATGGCAGTGTTATTGAACCTATCATTCAGTCAAATTCTACACACTTCAACTTAAAAGCAGAAACTAATTTAACAACTAGAGCTGAAGTTGCTCAGCGCTACCAAGAAATTTCTCAAGTTAATGGCAACTATACAGTCTATGGAGTAGTGAGGGACACAGCAAGAAACAATATGATCTTTGGCTCTGAAGGTAGTGATGTAATACCGCTAACTCAAAATGTCACTTTTGCTCAAGGTAATGAAGAAAGTGATGTTTATAGTCTGATTTCATGTGAGAAAGCTAATGTTACAATCAACAACTACGATGAGAAAAAAGCTCTTGATATACTTTACTTACCTACAGATTCAATTGAAACCAATAGAGTTGAAGATGATTTGCATATAGCTACAGGCAACGTAACAGCAAACATCAAAGTAGAAAATTTCTTTAGAAATAGCAGTTATAGACACTTAACAATAATAGATAAAGACAAAAACACATTTTTACCATGGCCAAGTAAACAGTCTTATGTGCAGCTAGTACCTTTCTTCCATGCGACAAAAGGTCAGTACATGTTTTTATTATCGGCAGAAAAGGTGCAAAATAATCCAGAAGTTATAGTGGACGCTAAGCTAGATGACATAAGGTTTTATAGATATGGAAATGACCTCATGTTAATGGATGATCAACCGCTAATAGTTAAGGTAGAAAACTTCTATGGCAACCAATATGGAAACTTTACATTAAATTTTCGTAGTAAAGAAAAGCTAAGTTCTAAGCAGTTATCTGAATTAGCCAAAATTGCAATAAATTATCAAGATGAGATAAGAAGTAGCTATTATGACAGTTTTAGAGAATATAGGATGTCTAGTTTTAACTCTACTATTCATCACAACCAGAGGTTTGTAAATGGCAGTTTAACTACAGTAGAGCCAGATGATAAACGAGTAGGAATATTATTACTTAAAGACCCTTCTGGTATTGAGGTATCAGTTGATAACAATGATCTTGTCTTTTTTGCTGCTCAAAATAATGCCACGTTTGTCATAAAGAATTGGAACGACACAGATCATAGAGTTTCAATGTTGAGGTTTGGTCAGGAAGATAAATCATCAATAGAAGTCAGAAAATTAGATAAATTTGATTTGTCAGAAGTTGCAGAAATTCAGGCTGTAATCAACAAAGCTGCTCAAAGTAATGCTTTGGATGAACAATTAGAAAAGTTAAACGGCAAAATAGTAAATGGCCTAAAATACTTATTTGCAAGTAATGGAATAGTAAATGGTATTGATACTTATAGCTGCCTAGGTTTTGATTCAATGGAAGATCAACAAGAGTTTGTCGCTGCGTATTCTACTTTTTATAACAAAGAAAAGCTAAAAGAAGTTTTACAAGATAATCAGGTAGTGGAAGCTTTAAGATGGCTGATAGCAAAAGGCCACACTAATTTATCATTAAAAGATCATGATAAAGAAAAGCACTTGTTACTTAAAGATCTGGATCAATGTTTTGCTGCCAAAGATAGTTTTACGATAGAGAATTGGAACCATGTTTCTGTGCTGAAGTTTAACCAAACAATAGAGGTAGATTTATCAGAAGTATCAGAGATTCAGCATTTAATAAGTAAATATGGTATAACCCAGCTAGAAGAATTAAGTGACGAAGAAGAATTTAAATACTTACTTGTAGGCATGGACATAAGAAATGGTATTTATAGTTGTGTAGCAGAGAAAGATACGCAAAAGATTTATAATCCTTATTACTATGAATGGCTTAACTGGGGTTTAATAAAACGTCTTATAGATGAGAAGAAAGTTGATGCTAACACAAAGGCTAATGATGGTAATACTATCCTTCACGAAGCTGCATCTTCTGGTAATTTAGACATAGTAAAATATCTAGTAGATGAGAAGGAAGTTGATGTGAACAGTAGAGCAAATGATGGTAGGACTCCAATTCACCATGCTGCATTTTCTGGAAGTTTGGATCTGGTACGATACCTAGTAGACGAGAAGGAAGTTGATGTAACCGCTAAAGACAATGACGGTAAGACTTCTCTTCACTATGCTGCTTATTCTGGCAACTTAGATCTAGTAAAATATCTAGTAGAGGAGAAGAGCGTTGGTATTAACACTAAAGACAATTATGGCAATACTATTCTCCACGAAGCAGCATCTTCTAATAATTTAGATCTAGTAAAATATCTTATAGATAAAGGAGCAGATGTTGATGCTAAAACTAATGGCCATTGGACACCACTACACAAAGCTGCTGAAAAAGGTAATGAAGAAATAGTTTTAGCTTTACTGAATAAAGGTGTTGACGTTAATGCAAAAACAATAGGAGGGTGGACAGCTCTTCATTGGGCAGTATCAAGTGGTAATAAAAAAACAATTTTAGCATTACTGAATAAGAGAGCTAACATTAATGCTAGAACTGATAGTGGTGAGACAGCTCTTCATATGGCAGAACAGCAAGGTAAAAGAGAAATTGTTGATCTATTAAATCATCGAAATACTACAGAACATCAACGCGGCCGTCGTGCTATTAAAGAGATTCCTATTACAGATGATCTTGAACTTTTTGTTGCCCAAAATAATGCCACTCCTGTCATGGTTGAGGAGAAAGCTACAAGCAGTGCTACAAGAACATCTTCGTTGATAAATGATTTATTCGGTTGGGTAAAAGGTTCTATAGGTGGGTTATTTAATTCTAGGTCCGCTTTACCTGAAAACAATACAACTCAAGGCTCACTATCACAAATCGATGCGCGAGTAAATGTTGATGGTACAATACTGCTATTGGATGTATTTATAAGGAAAGTTACAGGTAAGAAGCCTATCTCTACAGAAGGTCAATCTATATCCTTATTAGAAGCACAGGGCTATGCATCGAGTATTACCCTAGGATTCGATACATTACTAAAGCGTACAGCAAGGAGTTGTGGTATACAAGATAACAATTCAAATTTTAATCCTATAGAAGTACAATCGACTATAGTTGGACAAATAAGAAGAAATGATAAACTCTCTGAAATATCAAAAACCTTATACTCATCTGCAAAAAAAGCTTATCCAGAGTTTAAACAAACTGATAAATTCCTAGATCGTTTAAAGAATAACCTAGAAGAGGTCTTAGCTGAAAAAGAAGTTGAGTTGCTTGTAGGAAAACAAAAGCCAATAAGTGTAGATAAAGCTAAGCCAGCAATTCAAGAAGATAAACCTAACACTTTCTTAAATGATACATCAACATCTAAACGATTAAGCTATGCTGAAAGAGTTAGAGCTGAGTCTTCATGGGTAAAAGCTGGAGTAAGAATCGGATGAAACAGCTAAGTCCTAAGGTCAATAGAATATTTATTAAATAATTTATATGCTAAAAGGACTTGTTCTTTCTAATTATTTTACGCTTTTGGAGGCATTTTTAATTTTTCTTTCAGATAATCTCTATATTGCAGTTAATTCGAGAAAGAAGGTTCAAAAGATATTCCACCGCAAGTCTATCAGCTTTCAGGTTTCTTATTTTAGATACTGTTGGTTGTAGGGTCGAGAACTGGCGCGCCTCCTTTAGGGTTTGGTGGCTGATCCATTATTTTCATGTTGGGCCTCAATCCAAAATTCCCATATTCACGTTTCCAGCTCCCGCCTCATCAAACGCAGCATGCAGTTTTCCCGCACTACGCTTTCCTAGTAGATTCTTTACCAAAGTTTATAACATATTGTACTGGGGCTGCTTTCGGAACGTAATATCTTATTCTATAGTCTTTATATAGACCTAGTGTTTCGTATATCCATTCGTTACTCCACCTCTCCCAGCCAAATCCTTTTGCTTTTCTAGCTTTCATTAAGTTGCGTCTTACTTTCTTCTCTACCCATTGTTTCACGTAATTAAAGCTTCGACCTGAGTTCCCTATCCTAAAGTAGTTTGTCCACCCTCTCAATATTGGATTTATGGTTTGAACCACTTTCCATATTGGTTGCGATTTATGTCCACGAAATACTTCCTTCAGTTTTTGAAGTAAGCTTGTTCGTGCTGTCATCTTAGGTGTTGTTTTTACCGTCCATTTTCCTTGTTTTGTAATTTTCTCTCGAAAATCGAATCCTAGAAAGCTGAACGTTTCTCCTTCTTTTAGGTTAACAACTTTTGTCTTTTCTTCATTTACTTCTACTTCTATTTTTGCTAATTCCTCTTGTAACCTTTTGTATACTGACTTTTCTAGCCATTCCCATTTCGGGTGTCTATCTATCAGTATTACTAAATCGTCTGCCCATCTTGCGTATTCTATATGTTGATATTTTCCTTCTTTGCTCACCTCTTTTGCTTTCTCCAGCATTTTATCTACCTCATTGAGGTATATATTGCTCAATACCGGCGAAATCGGTGATCCTTGCGCTATTCCTCGTTTGCCTCCTACCTTGAGGATTAGTTTGATCAAGTGCATGATTTCTTTATCATTTATTCTCTTGGCAATCTTTTCCATAAGAATATGATGTCGCACATTATCAAAGTAGGATTTCAGATCTATGTCAATAGCTTTTGTATTGTCTTTGATTGCTGCTTTTTCTACTCTGTTTATTGCTTCATGCGCTTTTCTCTTAGGTCTATATCCATATGATCCGTCCTGAAAGTCAGATTCGAATATTGGTTCAATTATTAGCTTTAGTGCTGTTTGCACTATTCTGTCCCGGATGCAGGGCACGATAACTTCATAATACACCTCCTTCAATTTGTTTTTGTGATTTCAACCTTGCAATTGCTATTTTAGAAGAGCTCTCAATACGTTTTTTTAACTCCAGTTCTTGTTCTAAACTTATCGATATCCAGAACCTTTCACCAATACGTCGTGCATTAATAAACTTACGTTCAATCCAATAACGTACTACGTAATGACTGACATTGAATTTTTCTGCAACTTGTTTCACTGATAACTCTTCTTCAGATTTTTGATTACATAGTGCTGGGATCTTATGTTTAAATCGAATCCATTTCATACTTTTTATAGTAAAAGGATTACCTTTATTTGTTGTCAGCCCCTCTTGGTTTAACAAACTAATAATTTGTTCATCAGTCATTGTTTTCGATAGCTGTCTTATCCGATCAATTATATCATCTGAATGCCTCCATCTGTCATAGGATTTTTTTGGCAATTGCACCTCTAAGTCCTCTATAGCATTTGTTTGCCAGCGTATATGTAGTACTGCTTTTTGTTCACTACGTAGTTTTTCAACAGTAATATCCTTAACTAGAAGTCGTAAAATACGCTTTCGATCTCTTGCACTTGTTGATTCTGCATTCCATAAGCGTGGTAAGTCCTGAGCTAGTGCCAACACTTTCTCTTTTTGTTGTTTTGTAGCTGTAAGTACATCATTTTTCTTATATTCATCATATTGATTCTGTGCTTCTTCCAATGCTATTAAAGCTTCGTTCCAACGTTTCTCCAATGTTCCAGCTACTAGGCGATTTGATGGGTCTACTTCTTCATAACGTCTCTGTGCCAGTTGTACTTCATAATCTGCTCTTTTTATCTGCATTTGCCATTGTTTATCTAGCATGTGACCTCGTTGCTCCAATTCTTCAAATGCTTTTACGGCAATCTCAATTTGCGCAGGTTCCATGACTTCCAATACTCTTTTTACGATAGCTTCATCCAGAGGATTTCCATAAACAGAAAAACAACTCTTACTATCTTCTCCCCACTTCTTTTTCCAATTACATTCATAAACAGCAAGAACACCACCTTTGCTCTTATACCTTACAGTAAGACGACAGCCGCAGTAACTACAAATTAATAATCCCTGCAATAATCCCAATCCTTCTCGTACTGCTGTAGGTAGCATATTCTCTTCTCCACTGGTTTGATTATTTGCTAAAACCTTTTTATTTGCTACATATTCTTCCCACGTTATATAACCTTCGTGGTGGTTTTTTATCATTGTATGCCAGGCTTCTGTCGGTAGGCGAACTACTGTTGTCTTGACCAATCCAGTACTTGATAATTTTTTCTGATATTTAAAGCGACCATAAACATAAGCTCCAGCATAAGAAGGGTTTTTTAATACTGAACATACCCTAGAATGTGTCAGTGCTCCCCATATTAACTTTCCTTTCCAAATACCACCATATGCTCGTTTTGGAAACTGTATTTTGTTCTTACCAAAATGATGTACTACTCCATAAGCACTGCCCTTTTCTTTAAATACTTTAAACAATAATTGAATCACACTTCTTACTTGCTCATTATCGTCAAATCTAGTATTACCTTCATCATCATAGCAAAATCCTACTGGGAGAGGAAATCGAAGCTCTCCTTTCTTAGCCTTATTTACCTTACCTCCTAAAAGTCTAGCACGGATGAAATGCAACTCTGCGTGTGATATCGTTCCTTTTAGCCCAAGTACCAATTGGTCGTTGAAGTCATTAGGATTGTAACAACCATCTTCATCTATAATCAATGTATCTGTTAAAGCACATAATTCCAGTAATCTATGCCAATCACTGCAAGATCTAGATAATCTCGACGCTTCCAGTACAAACACGGCTCCTACTTTTCCCATTGATACATCAGCAACTAATATTTTAAAATCTTCTCGATTATTAGCTTGAGCTCCTGAAATCCCTAAATCATCATCTAAAACTCTTATGGCATTCTGAGACCATCCCATTTGTTGCGCTTTATCTTTCAGTTTATACTGCCTTTCAGTACTCTCCTGATTGAGCCTTACCTGTCCCATTGTTGATTGCCTTAAATAAACGTATGCTGGTTTTAATATATGGTGGTTCTGAATTTTGTGTGCTGTCATTATTAATATCCTCCGTTTTAATCAATTGTTGTTCCACTATTAAATACTCATGCAACATGTTTGCTATACAAATAGCTATCCTGGTAGCATCTACTGATATTACGGAGGTTTTTCCTTCCAATGGCATAATTTCTTTCCTATAATCGTTTCTGTGTTAGTCATTAATCAACCTCTTTGCTATTTTTAGCTTGATCAAGATTGGTAACTAATTTAACTAACTGCTGAAGATGGGAAAACGATAAAATAGGCGATAAATCAGTAAGGGTTTGATAAAGATTAGGATCTGCTTTGTCTGTCCAATCACGTGGAATGCCTACTGTACCACGCGTCAACGTTTTCAAACTAAATATATCCCGATTATTAAAGTTTTTTGTTGATAATATTTGAAAACTTTTCCCCTTCCATGGATGGAATGGATGAGTAATAGTAGCGTATCCCGAATATCGACTGGACTTAGGTGCAGTTAATTCTAACCATGAGCAACCCAAGTACACTGTATTAAAGCAGTGCGTGCCATTTTCGACCCTCGTTTGGTAATCCTTCCAATCGTGCACTGTTGATTAGATTGAGAAACATATGGTACAACTCCAAAATAAGCAGTGAGTTTTTCAGGATCGCGAAAGTCATTAATATCACCAATTGTTGTAATAAAAACAGCTGCAGAAATTACACCAATGCCTTTAATGCTAATGAGATTATAAAATCCAGGAAGCTGTTTAACAAAAGTTTCAATTTCCTTTTCAAGTTTCTTGAGGCTTTCTCGTATAGCTTCTAGGTGATAGCTGATCACTTCAATTTCAACTTTTTCCAAATGACACCAATTATGTTTTTGAATAGCACGTTTAAACCCCGTTTTGGTTGTCAGTGCTTCCTTTTTAATTTTTATTCCGTGGTAATTAAAAAGACTGTGCATTTTGTTAATCAAAGATATCCGTGATTTTACTAACTGTTCTCTTGTTTTAAGAAGAGAAACTAATTGCTGATATTGTGTGTTTTTGCATCTTGCTTCAGGCAGCATATCCTTGCTTAGAAAAAAAGCAATAGCTCTTGCATCATGCTTATCTGTCTTGTGTACAGAACGGCGAATAACTTCGAATTGCAAAGGAGCAATTATTACCACACGCTTGACGTAAGGTAACACTTCATCATAAAAGAAACAGCTGTTACCTGTTGCTTCTAAAGCTACTTCATCTGTTGGCTGAAGATTCTCAATAAAATTGTTTATATCCTGCAAGCGAAACGTGCGAATATATTCTGGTTTTTCTTGCTCTAAATAACAGGCAGTGAAGCTATTTGTATGTAAATCAACTCCAATGTAACGCATACTTTTTCCTCCAATTGCATAATAATATATCAGAGTAGAATATTGCCGGTTGATCCAAACTCCTATACGCGGTCACCGAATTTTATGGGCCGCACGATGGTTTTCGGTGGCAGGTGCGGTTAATCTAAAGTACGAGGTCTTCTTTCACTGCATATAAAAGCAGAGGGAGCCTCAAGCTTTGCCCAACCTGCTACCTATCCACTCTGAGAAGTTATTATCTTCTCATGCTCTCAACCGAGCAATAACTATTCATATCATCTATAGTAATGACTTATATCGCCTTGACGTTGCAGTTTTAGGAGAAACAGAGCCACATACAAAAAACTATAATGCCATATATGAGCGTAATCATCAGTGGTATAACTTTAAAGCCCTTTATCCTGAACCACAAAGTGTATTACCACCAATTAAATTTGCTAAAGCACAGGTGGTATTATCGGATAATTGGAAGCTTGGAGAGATAAATTCTTGTTTTCCTGCAACCAGCTATGAAGAAATCGGAGATAAATTTACTTTAGGGAGTAACAAGCTTTCAGAGCAAACTTGGAACTTTAAATACACACCAATTTTAGAAAGATTCAGCGTTACTTATCACTATAAGGCAAAGAATTTTACTGATCAAAAAGTTATAGAATTTAACCTCACAGAATACCATGTAAACTGCAATAATGACTCAGATTCAAAACAGGATTATCCAATTCACGAACTAGAAAGCCATATTTTAGTATTTTACCCAGGTGTACTTTTGTGGCACGAACATCGGCATTTGAATAGGTATTGGAATAATTCTCAGCCTATTTGCTAATACATTAATCATATATAATAATATCCTAATATATATTAAAAAAGAGCTAATTTCAATCACAGAGTGTACAAATAATTTGCTTTTAGTAGCAAAAGCGAATATACTAGAATAACGACAAGTAAATATAAAAAATTTATCTGCCGTTGAAAGAGGCAATTTTGTGGGGGTAACCATGATTACATTAGAAAAAAAACTTCAAGAATTATTAGCAAACTCATTTTATGGAATTAATGAACAAGATGAGTATGGTGAAATTGTATTACATTTAGCAGCAAGATCTTCTGATTATGAAAGAGTAAAATTACTAATAGAAAAAGGAGCAGGCGTTAACATTAAGAACAACGAAGGACAAACACCATTACATTCTGTTGCATTATATGGAAAAGTAGAAAGTGTGAAGGCAATGATAGAGGAAGGTGCCAAAGTCAATGCCACTGACTATCAAGGATATACGCCATTACACGCAGCAAGCATGATGAGCTGTTCAGGCAGAGTAAGCGCGCTAATAGGTGCCGGAGCAAATGTTAATGCTAAAAATCATATAGGAAGGACGCCACTACACCAAGCTGTAATTATGGGGGAGCTGAAAAATGTTAGAGCAATACTGGAGGCAGGAGGTGATGTAGATGTGATAGACTATAAGGGATATACACCAATAGATATAGCTTGTATGGCAGGTTTTAAAGAGATAGTGGAAGAGCTAACTGCATATCAAGATAGCAACAAGTTAGCATATAAATATAGCAACGAATTAGTAGAGCTAATGAGCAAACAGTATAAATTTTGAAAAAGGAGGGGAAGCAAATGAACTTATGTTGAGCAAAACAATCTGTAGAAAAAGAGGTTTTGTATTTGGCAATAGCAAGTTTCATAAATGAAAAAGTGAAGTAAGCATGGAGGTTTAAGTGGGAGTAGCAAGTTTATATACAACATCAAAAAAGCAAATTGGTGAATTGGAGCGTAGAATTATTGCAGATGGATACAAGCTACCCGATGAACATAAATTTGTCGGTAGCGCTAGCTTAGAGAGTTTACGATATAAAGCTGCAAAAGGTAAGGTTGAAGTAATATACATATATTCTCCTGACGATCTATCTGAGAAATTTGCAGACCAAATTAAACTAGTAAGGGAATTTCATCAAGCAGGAGCAGAAGTAATTTTCTTAAAACACAAGACTAAAGGCCTGATATCTAGCTTATTATGGGAATCACAATGGGCAATGGAAAAATATAAGTATGCAATGGAGTGGCAAATAAGTTGAAAGCTATAGCAATTTATAAAAAGGAGAAAAGATAGCACTGAATTAGTAGAGCTAAGGAGCAAACAGTATAAATTTTAAAAAAGGAGGGAAAGCAAATTCATATGAGCTTATGTTCAGAAAAACAATCTGTAGAAAAAGAGGTTTTGTCATTACTCAGTAAAACATCACAAGAATTGAGAAAAATGTATGAAACTGCAACTGGGTCAAAAGCACCACCATATCGTAGGGAATACTTTATCAATTGGATATCTCATTGGTTACAAGTAAAAGCGTTTGGAGCATTGCCCGAAAAAGCGGCCAAGAAGTTAGACTATTTAGCAGAACAAATGAAAGAAGGAAAAAAAGTAAGTAGTGAAAATCCTCTTATGGTAATAGGGACAAAAATTATCAAAGAATACCGTGGAGAAAAGCATGAAGTAACGGTGATGGGTAAAAAACTATTTATATATAAAGGGCAACCGTATAAGTCACTGTCTGCAATAGCTAATAAAATAACAGGAACAAGATGGAATGGGTTAGTGTTTTTTGGGGTGAAAAATGTTAAAACAAATTAGGTGCGCAGTATATACAAGAAAATCCTGTGAAGACGGTCTAAATCAAGAGTTTAATAGTCTGGATGCACAGAGAGTATCTGGAGAAAGTTATATTAAGAGCCAGCAACTTAAAGGATGGGTAGCGATAGAAAAGAAATATGATGACGGAGGTTTTTCAGGAGGAAATTTAGAAAGACCAGGATTGAAAGAGTTATTTAAAGACATAGAGAGAAGAAGAATAGATTTGGTAGTAGTATATAAAATGGATCGCTTATCAAGGTCGTTACTTGATTTTGCAAAAGTAGTGGATTTATTGAAAAAACATGAAGTAGCATTTGTATCAGTGACAGAATCATTTAATACAGCAGACCCAGTAGGTGAGTTAATGCTGAACATAATAATGAGTTTTGCGCAATATGAAAGAGAATTAGCAAGTATGAGAATAAGAGATAAGATAGCAGAATCAAGAAAACAAGGATTGTGGATGGGAAGTAGAGTGCCACTAGGATATGATGCCAAGGATAAAAAGCTGATAATAAATGAAAAAGAAGCAGAGCTAGTAAAGCATATTTTTGAGAGATTTGCAGATTTAAAATCTATAGTTAAAGTGACTAAAGAGTTAAATGAACAAGGTTATCAAACAAAAGAGTTAAAAAATAAAGGAGGAGAAGAGTTTAAAAAAGCAACAGTAAAAGGGATTTTAACTAATCCAACTTATATAGGTTTTGTAAGTCACAAGGGAACATTATATAAAGGAAAGCACGAAGCAATAATTGATCAAGAATTATGGAATAAGGTAAAAGAAAACTTTAGTACTAGAGAACAAATAAGCACGAAAAGAGCAGCAGTGTTATTAAAAGGGTTAATGCGTTGCTATGGATGCGACACTTCAATGCAGCCAACTTACGCTAGAAAGAAAAATAAAGAGTATAGATATTACGTATGCGGAAAACACTTAAAGGCAAGAGAATGTAAAGCAAAAGATCAGACAATAGCAGCTGGGGAAATAGAGCAAGTAATAATGCAGCAGGTGCCTTTGATAATGAGCAATAGTGAATTAATAGAAAAAGCTTTTAAAAAAGGAGAAAAAATAGCACTGGGTACTTTAGAAGAAATAAGCAAGATCTGGGAAAATATATTTCCAATAGAACAAGAAAACATAATTCATATCTTAATAAAAACTATATGGTTAAAAGAAGATGGAATAAAAATAGAAATAAGTAAAGAAGGGCTAAAAGATTTAGTCAGTAAGTATGGAAACACAGAAAAGGAAATAGAAGTAAGCAGAGAAGAAATTGTAACATTTGTAAAATTAAAGTTAAAGAAAAGCAGTGGAAAAAGTATGATATTGGTTCCACAGGGAGGAGAGATAAAGGAAAAGAAAAACGATAAATTGTTAAAAGCACTAGTAAGAGCACATTTATGGCAAAGTCAGATAGACAGTGGAGAATATGCCAATATAAAAGAAATATGTCATGCAAACAAGATATCGTGCCCTAAGTATGTTGGATCAATTTTAAAATTAAACTTTCTGGCTTCAGAAATAAAGGAAGCAATATTGGAAGGAAAGCAGCCACCTCACATCAGGTTGAATAACTTCATTGGTTCAAAAATGAATTTATTGTGGGAAAGGCAGTTAGAGAGATTTTATGGGTAGGTACTTTTTCCATAATACAATATTTAGCCTCAGGAATTCATTAAAAGGAGAAAATTATTATAAAAACACTTGCAAATTTTTTATCAATTGAGACAATAGTCACAATTAGGCATAACTACCTCCTATTTTGTACCATGGCTTTGATATAAAATAGGAGTTTTTTCTTTAAATAGGTAAAAAAATTATCTATTTAAGTTTTTCGATGAGGCTGGCTCAACGTTTGGTTGTTCAATATGTGAGGAAGGACGGTGTGCATTGTTTGGATCTCTCAATGTTGATGTTTTTAGTAAATTTCTCCTGCTATGATAGTCTAAAGTTTCGCTAATCTTGCCTGCAATCTCTGTAGGTAATAGTTGTTCAGTCACGCCTTTTGAACCAATAGTCACATGATCACGTATATGATCATAAAGAACTTTACTATCCGGAGCGAGCAGCTCTATCCCTTGTTCAACTTTGTTCGAAAAAGACTCAGCAAATATAGGAAAATTATTCCTCACTTGATCTGAATTTAACTGATTGAAAATCTCTTGTTTCTTGACATATAATCCCAATCGAGTCTCATTTCCTGTAAAAAAATCATAAAGTGATACATCTTGATTTTGAACTGTGCCAAGATTAAAGTTTCTCATAGCTGCAATTTCAGCTTTACAGTCATCCCAGTAATTTGATAACTCTATAAGAATATTTGGCTTTTCAGCATTGAAATCTTGTAGTAATGTGTGCTTAATGAGAATTCTTGCTATCTCTAGATGGTCGCTGCGAGAAGCACAACGTAAGGGAGTGTTTTCTCCATCATCTTGTGCACTAATATCAGCTCCTGCATCTATTAGAACATTCACTATTTCTAGATGGCCGTTGCGAGCAGCACTATGTAAGGGAGTAATGCCATGATTGTTATTAAAATTAATATCAGCTCCTCTAGCTATTAGAATATTCACTATTTCTAGATGGCCGCTGCGAGCAGCACTATGTAAGGGAGCATTTTCATCCCTACCTTGTGAATTAATATCAGCTCCTGCATCTATTAGAACATTCACTATTTCTAGATGGCCGTTGCGAGCAGCACAATGTAAGGCAGTTTCCGGTCCGTATCCACATCTATCTCCCTTGTTAACATCAGCTCCTCTAGCTATTAGAATATTCACTATTTCTAGATGGCCGTTGCTAGCAGCACCATGTAAGGCAGCTCCCGGTCTAGATCCAAGCACATCTCCATTGTTAACATCAGCTCCAGCAGCTATTAGAGCATTTACTATTGTTAGATGGCCTGCACTAGCAGCAATATACAAAGGAGTGTTTCCCATGTCATCCTGCTCATTAATATCTGCACCATTTCGTATAAACCGCCTTACGTCTTCTAAGTCTCCGCTTTCAGCTGCATAAAATAACTGTCTTGTTAAAATATCCATACATACCTCACCTTTATTCACATAATATATATTATTTTAGCATAATATTTCAACTTTAGCTACTAAAAATTAACTCATGGAATTAACTCACGTTCCTTAGAAGAAGCCCTCTCTACCTCAAGCTGTTTAACGTGTGAAGAAGGACTGGAGTGCCCAGAAGGTTCTTGCTCAGTAGTGATCGCTGCTTTTAGTAAATTTTTCCTACTATCATAGTCTAAACGTTCATTAATTATGCCCATTACCTCTTGAGGTATAATTTTTTGTTCAACGGAAGTTGCACCTTCTGGATAAAAATTTACTTGATCACGTATCGTATCATACATCATTTTACCATACAACATAAGAATCTCCTTCCCTTTTTTAATACTATCATGAAGCATCTCAGCAAATATAGGAAAACTATTCCTCAACTGATCTGAGTTTAACATATTTAAAATATCCTGCTGCTCCATACATAATCTCAATTGAGTCTCATCTGCTGTAAAAAAATCATAAAGTGATACATTTTGATTTTGAACTGAACCAATATTAAAGTTTCTCATTAATTCAATTTCTTTTAATATAGAATCAAGAGCTTCAGCGAGATTATTATGTGTTGTAATTTCCTTATCAATAAGCCACTCCAGCAAAGCTGAGTCAACTTTATTTAATTTTGTAATTTGCTCTTGAGTGGAAAACAAATAGTCAAGCTCAAATGAATTAGGATTAGTGGACCTAAATGGAAGAGGAAAGTACGAAATATAACGACGTTTTAAGTTACATAAACCGCTTGTCAACCCTTTGCTTATTAGTACGCTCAATACATCTTTCTTAAGAACATTTAGCCTCTTAATTAGTTCTTGGTCAGCAAATATATCTTCAATTCCTCCAAGATGAAAGCATCCTTTGCTAGTAAAAACTTCATTTTCCATCTTTATCATAAAAAGGCCATGAGACGTTCCTGTAGATTTCCAGATATTTACACCTCCGCTGATCAGAGTTTTCAATAATTTTTTACTAGCATCATTATAATATGGCCGAGAAAATAAATACACGACATCCAGATAATTATAAGAGTAGTTACCACACTCATTTTTATGCTGAAGCATATAGTTGCAAAGCTCCCTATCATAGCTAGACCAAATTCGCTTGATTGCAAAAGGATTGAATAAAGATAACATTTTTCCCTCACAAGATTAAATACCAATTTTATTATATTGTTTCACAGAAAGTCAAGCCCCAGCTTCTCTCTCCAAAGTAGAAATGTTTTTCACTTCTATATCCTCCTGAAATTTAGAGTCAGGTTTATTTTCTTCTTTATATAACGACCATCCATAAAGTCCAATCATTGCTGGAATAATAAGTGCTGCTAAAATTATGTGTGTTTGCGTTAAAAATGCTGCTTTTATAATTAGAGCTGATAGGACCACTGCTGTGATAAAATATATTGCTGGTTTACCATGTAGAACTTCTTTAGGCTTTTTTGATTTAAAATGATCAATAAATTCCTCTTGAGCAGGCTTCTTGTTCGTTAAAAGTTACTTGCTTTGATGTTCCAGGCTTTTCTTCTACTGAATTAGTTGAAGCAACATTTTTCATGTTAGTAGCGTTAACTTTTTCGTTTGGAATGTGTATCCCAGAGTTTCTTATATGACTTTGTAACAGCTTTGCTTTATTATTTAGTTCATGTATCTGAGGAATTAACACATCAACCCCTCCTTCGGCGATTATACGCTTCAACGACTCTAGTTCCTTTTTGTGCTTTGTAAGCTTAGTACTACCCTGATCCTCCGTTAATTTTATTTGCTTTTCTAACTTCAGTGCAATAGGAATAAATGATTTGTTAGAATGACCAATCTGATATTCATTAAATTCATCTAATACTGTTGTGATCTGACTCAACCTCTTTAATATATTATCCAGAGCTTGTTCAATATTAATCTGATTGTTGAGATGTTTATATTCTTCTTCAATATCACTAATTACTTTAGAGTATCTTGATAAACATGTCTTACATGCAGAAACAAGTGCTCTATAAGATTCCTTATTTTGTTTCTGATTATATTGATAAACCGCAGGTGTAATATCATCAACAAATGTGTCAGCTAAATTATGTATAGGCGTAAACATACCCCTCTTTTTTCTAAAAACCTATTCTGATAGTAGCATTTTGTAAGATTAAAAGTCAAGAATTTCCACTAATAGAAAGACAAATTGAGGTAAATTCTAGCAAAAACATATCTCCAGCACCACACGCAATTTAATTGTTTACTTATTTACTTTTTATTTTTCTCTAAATTGCCAAAAAACCCCTATATAACAGAGAAAAAGAGAGGTATATTAATACGTTATGTAAAAATATGGAGTTTTTATTGGAAAAGATTTAAAGTGAAATACCCTGTTCATTAAGGCTTAAATCTGGCTATTCTAGGGAGTTTTATACTATGCTATAATTGATATAAAAAAAGTTCGCAAACATCAAAAAGTGGAGGCAAGCGGGATCGAACCGCTGACCTTCTGCGTGCAAAACAGATGCTCTACCAGCTGAGCTATACCCCCAGTAGTTCCAGGAATCTCACTTAAAGTCTAAACCATTCATGTCAAAACGCAAGAAATATTTATGCAATACACTTTAACAGAGAGCTTTTACATATTCCGTATGGTTTCCAGCTACATCCCTGACATGCGTACTCAAATTTCTCTAAAGACATTTTTCCTCTAATTTTTTTTACTGCGTCACTCCAGGTTAAAACTTCTCCAACTTTAATCCCCAAAACTTCCATATGCCTCTTATCCAATTCTAAAACTTTAGCTTGCTTGGTGCATTTACCTTGTTTAGTTTGGTTTGGACAAGCACTACAAATATTATCAAGGCTACTTACTACTTTAATTTGAGTATTAGGGTCGTTACTTATCTGACTGACTATTTCTTTATAATTTTCTACAAAGTGAGAAGAATACCCATAACCTTGAAATGCAAGAGTGCACATAAAATGATGGGCACGGAATTTTATCACTTTCTATTACAATCTAAATATTTTAAAGCTGTTACAAGTAGAAAGATTTTTATCAAACCAGGCAGAATAAACGGCAGCATTCCAACCATTATTGCTTGCTTTATGCCTACGTAAATAGCAAGCCAACTGACTCCATAAATAAAGATTACTATTGTTCCAGTGAGGCAACTCAAAGAGTTACATATAAGTGATTTATATTTTGGTTTTAGTAGCTCATTTACACTGCTCATTACTATTACTGCAGCTAAACAACCAATTAAATAGCCACCTGTTGGACCAAAAAAAATGTGATATCCTCCTGAAAAATTTGCAAGAACTGGAAATCCTGCTGCACCAAGTGATATGTATATGAGCACAGAATAAAATGCAGTTTGACGGTTGAATTTTAACCCAATAAGCATCACTCCTAAAGTTTGTAATGTAATTGGTACAGGCTGCAATGGTATGCTTATTTGAGCCATTAGAAATAAGAGTAATACACAAGACAATACTTCAGTTAATTGATTTACTGCCAGATTATGTCGTAACTTAGAAAACATATTCCACTCTAAATATTATATACTAATATATCTATTATATATAAAGAGTTTTGCAATTTAAATTTTACTTATATTGTGCTATAATAAATTACTTCATATACAACTAACTAAAGATGATAAACAAAAAAGATTTATTGGAGTTAATAAAAATAAGACATAGCGGGCGTTCATACAATTCAACGAAAACAATCTCTAAGGAAGAAATAGATATTTTAATAGAAGCTGTAAGACTCACTCCATCATGTTTCGGTGATGAGCCATGGCGATACGTGATATGCAACAAACAGAACAACCAGGATGCATGGGTAAAGTTACTGAGTTGCCTTGATGAATCCAATCAAAAATGGGCAAAGGATGCTCCTCTGTTAATCATATCTTTAAGCGCTAAAAATTTTCGCAAACCAGGCAAAGGAGAAAATCTTTGGGCTAATCACGATACTGGTGCAGCGAATTATGCATTAATGTTACAAGCTGTATCTATGGGCTTAATGGCTCATCAGATGGGTGGATTTGATAGAGACAAAGTAGTGAAAGAGTTCAATATCCCAAATGATTTTAATGTAATGTCAGTAATAGCAGTTGGATATGAGGAAGAGAACGCTGAAATAAAGGAGAAAAAAAGAAGACCAATAGAGGAAATATTTTTTTATGATGAGTGGCCAAATTAACTTATTTTGACCATTCTTTCCTCAACACCTTAAAAATAGGATTATCTGGTAAGTAATTTTTTTTCATTATACCGTTTTGAATAGCTTCCCAATCTTTCCATAATAGCTTCTCACTCCCAAGTTCATAATCCATACCATCCCACATGTCTTCACGAAAACCATAAACAGCAAAGTGCCAATTATATTTGTTAAAAATAGAAATAAGATCTTGAAAATAGCGCTCTAATCCTTTTGAAGAACGATGTCCACCAAACTCTCCAACAAGTATCCTATAACTTGGTATTTTATGTTTTTTTTGAAAAATACTGACAGGTTCTATATATGATTTCAGTGTATCTCTATTCCAATATTCCAATTTATTTTTATCGGAAGATTGAATATTTCCAGGATAAGAAAATCTTCCCTGATTTAGTTTGAAATTTGTATAAGCAAAAGGCTCATATATGTGAAATGAATAAAGAACATTATTATCACTAAGTGGTTTTAACTTCTCAAAAGTTTTAGGATCAGCATAGCTGCTGCTGTCCAGTATTATAGGTGTTTCTTGATCAACTTGGCGGATGCTATCTACCATTCTGCTATAAAACCTAAATAAATCTTTCTGAACTCGGCTTTGTTCTACATTATGAATGGCAGAATTGTTAGTATCATAAAGCCTTTCCAAATGAGGCTCATTTAAAATATTATATCCAACAATGGCTGGATGGTCCTTCAATTCTTTTGCAAGATCTTGCCAGAATCTTGCTGCTTGCTTTTGAAAATTTTGACTTTTCCATAAACGTAAATCATCTTTATCATGATTATTTTGCTTCCATCTTGATCCAGGTAAGCTTAACATTGTTAAAACGACTGGTATTTTTTGCTGATTAAACATATCAAGAACATTCTTAAGCATTTTCAAGTCTTCAGAAATGAGACCTTGATAATTGTCTGCATCGCCGATAAGAAAATCACGTTTTTTGGATTCAAATTTGTCAGGAGCAAGTCGAATAAAGCCAATATTATACTCTTTTGCTGCTTTGATTAAATCAATATCAACTTTTTTATTAAAGACGTTTGCTCCTTTTCTAACTTGAGTTTGCCAGAAAAGCATTTTATTATTGTCTATAGCTTTTGCATTGCAAAAAACATTACTATATAAAATAATTATAATTAGAAGGAATATTTTTTTGTGATGAGTAGACAAAATCCTGAACATTTTATCAAATGGTGAATCTTTGATATTGTACATAATACCTAAATATTGAAGTATAGTAAATAAAGTATTTAAACATCTTTAATCTTAATTCCATAATATATTAATATTGAGATTTTATGGGGTAAGTTATGCATGGCAATGAATATTTTTTACATCAATGTGTTGGCTCTGGTGATATAGAAGCAGTAGAATCTCTATTAAAAACAAAAGCATTAGATGTTAATCAAAAAGATCAAGACGGAAACACTGCTCTACACCTTGTTACTAAACGTACTGTTGACCCGATTAGCAAAAGTGGTAAATCGATGACAAGGTGTTTATTAGACGCAGGAGCAGATTTCAACGCACAAAATGAAGAAGGAAACACACCTTTGCACAATGCTGCATGGAGTGGTAATTTATTTGCAACACAACTTCTACTGCAAAAAGAAGCAGATCCTTTTTTGAAAAATAATAATCATCAAACTCCAATGGATCTTGCTGAATGGGCTGTAGAAAGGCTTTTAAGAGTAAGAACAACTGAATTTCCCCTGCATGACAGCGTTAGAACCGGAAACGAGGATGATGTAGAAGCTCTATTGGAATTAAAAGATAAAATAGATATCAACAAACAAGATGAAGGAGGAAAAACTCCTTTACATTATGCTGTTGAACAAGCTGATCCAGCGATGGTAAATATTTTAATAAGAGATGATAAAATAAATCTTTCTTTAGAGGATAATAACAATATGAAACCATTAGATCGCTCTGCTTTTAGAGGCTCTGCTCAGACAGTAAATGCTATATTATCAAGCGGAGTCAATCCTAACGCAATAAATACATCCGGAAGAGCTCCTTTACATTATGCTGCTTCACGTGGTGAGTCATATATAATAAGAGCTCTAATAGATGCAGGAGCACGTGTTAATGTAATAACACAGAAGAACAAAAAGACTCCTTTGCATTGTGCTGCTGCAAAAGGTAATGTAGAATCAGTAAAGACGCTAATAGAGCACGGGGCAAATGCTGATGCACAAGATAAATATGGAAGAAAGCCCTCAAGCTATGCTACTAATGAAAAAATCAGGAATATCCTAATAAACAAGGAAACAAATGTTGATGTACAATATGAAAGTCGAAGGACCACAGATGTACCAAGCAGAAGCCATATGCAACTTCCTATTCCAACTCAAGGACGTATGCATTCACCAAGTCGTACACCAAGCCCATCACCAGAAAATAGTCCTTCACCTCAGCTTACACCAGAAAGAAGTGATTTACGTTATCTTGAACAAAATATCACTCCTGTACAACCAAATGAATATGGTAGTACACCACATAGATCAGCAAGCAGTCTTTCACCGCAGTCTAGATCTAGCAGAAGCTCCTCACCAAGGCCGGAAGACAATTCTGCACCGAATCCTACACCAAGGAGCAGTCGTGCACAATCTCCTCAAACAAACATGAGTGTTAGTGGAATTGAACATCCTTCTACATCGCGTGGTAATAGTGTTGGG
This sequence comes from Wolbachia endosymbiont of Folsomia candida, assembly GCF_001931755.2. Lineage (NCBI taxonomy): Bacteria > Pseudomonadati > Pseudomonadota > Alphaproteobacteria > Rickettsiales > Anaplasmataceae > Wolbachia > Wolbachia endosymbiont of Folsomia candida. Next base: position 409,778 of record NZ_CP015510.2, on the reverse strand, counting down.
TAAGCCTTTAGCTAATCGTATTTATGTGTTATATTGTTAAAAGTTTTCTAGATTTTTCTAGCTTATGAGCATTTTTACAGCATCGCCAAATATTGGCTGTTTTTCCGCGGACTGCATTCGCTCTGTATATATATCTGGAATAAGTAAGATTTACCGATTAATAATATCGTCATCCCGCTGCTTGTTAGCGGGATCTACGCTGAGATACAGCGAATGAATCCACAACTGTACGAACATCTAATTTAGCGAGAAAGCAAACTAAAAACATCAACCTTTGGTGTCATCCCAGTGCTTCGACACTGGGATCCAGTTAATTTATTAATTATATGTGAAAAACTATTATGTTTATATAACTGCAAGTGAGCCTAATGGTACTTTGTATATAGGCATGACGTCAAATTTAATTAAACAAATTTGGGAGCATAAGAGCAAAATTATTTCTAGCTTTACGTCAAAATACAATGTGTGTAAATTAGTTTACCTTGAAGAATTTCAAGATATAAATTTAGCTGTTGCTAAAGAAAAGCTTTTAAAAGGTTGGCAAAGGAAATGGAAAATAGATTTGGTTGAACAAGAAAACCAAGATTGGAAAGATTTATATGATGAAGTTATTAAGTAAGAAAACTGGATTCCAGTGTCAAAAGCACTGGAATGACACCATTTTTTACACTTTTGCCTTAAAGTTTTGCAACGTTCGTACAGTTGTGGAATAAATCGCGGTATGATGTTGGGAAGTCTTACTTATTCTAGCTATACAATGCACGGCACTGGTAACAAATTTGTCATTATAGATTCACGTTCAACAAATAATTTAGACTGGGATTATAAAAAAATTGCTGATCAAAACAATTGTGATCAAGTAATAGTGATAACTAAGTCCGTTGTGGCTGATTGCTTTATGCATATCTATAATGCTGATGGCAGTAAAGCTGAAATGTGTGGAAATGCAGCACGTTGTGTTGGATATTTGATAATGTCTGAAAAAAGCGTCGAATATGTCACGATCGAGCTGATAAATGAACGTATCTTAGAATGCTTTAAGGCAGGCGATAAATCTGTAAAGGTCAATATGGGAAAACCTTCTCTCAAATGGCATGAAATTCCCTTGTCCACTCAATGTGACACTCTTCACCTTCCCATAGAACTTGAAATGCTAAAAGACCCTGTTGCAGTAAATATTGGTAATCCTCATATGGTCTTTTTTGTTGATAATATAAACGAAATACCTCTACAAATCTTAGGACCAACGCTAGAAAACCATGAATTATTTCCTCAGAAAACAAATGTCAGTATTGTGCAAATAGAAAAATCTGGAGAAATAAACTTAAGAGTTTGGGAAAGAGGCACAGGCATCACAGCATCATGCGGGAGTGCAGCGTGTGCAGCACTTGTTGCATCAATACTACGTGGATACATAAGCAGCGAAGAAACTTCAGTAAACTTGCCAGGAGGTAAGCTATTAATCAGGTGGGAAGACAACGTATTCATGAGCGGTGATATAGGGTTTCTATAAACCCTATATATGTAACAGTTTACACAGCAGGATATTGAGGTATAGTATAAGCTTTTAGCTCTCTAAATGGATGAAAAAAAAGTAGGACTGATATTTGAAAGGTTTCAGCAATCAAATTCCACACCAAAAATAGAGCTAAATTATATCAATCACTTTACACTGCTCATTGCAATTGTTTTATCGGCACGCACAACTGATGTAAGTGTTAATAAGATTACAAAAGAACTATTTAAAGCTGTAGATAGCCCAGAAAAGATGCTTGATTTAGGGCAAAACGAGCTAAGAAAACGTATAAGCAGTATTGGTTTATATAATTCCAAAGCAAAAAATATAATCGGGCTTAGTAAAATATTGATTGAGCAATATGCTAGCAAAGTACCTGAGAGTTTTGATGCTTTAATATCTTTGCCAGGAGTTGGAAGAAAAAGTGCTAATGTGTTCTTAAGTTCGGGACTTGGCATACCAACTTTAGCAGTTGACACTCATGTTTTTAGAGTTAGCAACAGAGTTGGCCTTGTAAAAGAAAAAGATGTATTTAAAACAGAGCAATCTCTTTTAAGTGTTATACCAGAAAAATACCTACTTTATGCTCACCACTGGCTAGTTCTGCATGGGAGATATATTTGCAAGGCACAAAAACCTTCATGTGACACATGCATTATTAATGATTTATGTGAATTTGATCATAAAAGGTATAATATTGTAAATCGGAGTTGAGTTTTAGTGTATAACCTGCCATCCTATAGCTTGACCACATCTGAATTTAAGTAGTCACGCTACTCGAATGACAATTATGCTTAGTAATTTTGAAGGTAATGTATTAAATAAGTATGAAGGGCCTATACATTAAAACTTACGGTTGCCAGATGAATGTCTATGATTCCATTCTGATGGAAAATATAGTCAAACCACTGGGCTTTAATATTGTAAGTGGTGCGGAGCAAGCTGATCTAGTGATACTCAACACCTGCCACATTAGGGAAAAAGCAGCAGAAAAACTTTATTCAGAACTTGGAAAGATTCATTCATCACAAAAAAAGAAAGATGTTACAATAGTAGTGGCTGGATGTGTCGCGCAGGCAGAAGGTGAAGAAGTATTTAGGAGAGCTCCATTTGTTGATATTGTTGTTGGTCCGCAAAGCATTGCTGCTTTACCAGAGCTGATAGTAAAAGCCAGCAGAAGTAAAGGTCATGTAATAGACACTGATTTTCCTGAAATAGCAAAGTTTGATAAGTTGCCAGATGAATGTTATGGCAATAGTCAAGGGTCGTCCGCATTTCTCTCCATACAGGAAGGTTGTGATAAATTTTGTACATTTTGCGTGGTGCCTTATACTCGTGGAGCTGAGTATTCACGGCCAGTAAATGAGATATTCCGTGAAGCATTGAAACTTGTTGCAAATGGTGCAAAAGAGATTACTTTGCTTGGTCAAAATGTTAATGCTTATCATGGAGAATTAGGAGGAGAAGTTTGGGATTTAGGAAAATTAATTGGCCATATTGCTAAAATTGAAAAGCTGGAAAGAATACGCTATACAACCTCTCATCCGCGCGATATGCATGAATCTCTATACCTAGCGCATTTGGAAGAGCCAAAACTTATGCCATTTATTCACCTGCCTGTGCAATCGGGTTCAGATAAAACATTGCGTGCAATGAACAGAAAACACACAGCAGAAGAGTATTTTGAAATAATAGATAAATTTCGCAATCTAGACCCTGAAATAGAATTTTCCTCTGATTTCATAGTTGGCTTTCCTGGAGAAACCGAAAAAGATTTTGAGGAAACCATAAAATTGGTAGAAAAAGTCAAGTACGCTCAAGCTTATAGCTTCAAATATAGCCCAAGGCCAGGAACACCTGGGGCTGAAAGAAAAGATCAAGTGCCAGAAGAAGTTAAAGCAGAGCGCCTGCTTCGTTTACAGAAATTAATCAGTGAACAACAACTAGAATTTAACAAGAATACGGTAGGTAAAACTATACCTGTATTGTTTAGTGATAAAAAAGGTAAGCATCAAGACCAAATTATTGGAAAAAGCCCTTATATGCAATCGGTATGCATTAACGATACTGAAGGAAAATATAAAGATAAAATAGTGAATGTAAAAATATCAGAGGCCAGGCAAAATAGCTTACTCGGATCTTGTGACTTGCAACATGGAAGTTCTGCGGTACCAAAACAAGTAGATGGGTATACCACTTGCGGTGAATAGACTTGCAATGAGTAAGGTATTTATAGCAGTTTCAAATATTATCCAACAGCAAAAAGCTGTGGCTACACTTCCGATTAAAAGCTTATAATAACCTTTCTCTTGTAGCATAACTTTTAGAAAAGCAAGGCAGCACGCAAGGTAAACAAACAAGAATGAAATTACGGAAAAATCAATAATTGAGGTTATCTGCTCAGCAAAATTATTGCTTGATGTAAGAACAAGTAGAATTGCAGTTCCAAGTGAACTAATCATTATTCCCCAAAAAGGAGAGTCGTATTTATTCGTTTTAGTAAAAAATTGTGGCATGAGTTTATCCTTTGCAAGGCCAAGTGCAACTTGTCCGCTAGCTAAAACCCAAGCGTTTAAGCTGCCAACACAAACAATGGATGCAATTACAGAAACGATTAAGTGCCAATTGCCAGGAAACATAATTTTTATTGCATCAACGTATGGCGCTTTTGAATTAGCTAAATCATTACCATTTATTAATCCCATGATTGCAAGACTATTAATGAAATATATAACAGCCACACAGATTGTACCAAGCACTATGGCTCTAGGTATTGTTTTGGCTGGATTATTAACTGATCCTGCAGGTGCTGTTGCTGATTCAAGTCCAATAAAACACCACAAAGTAAGGAGTGTTGAACGAGCAAGAATCTGAGATATCGTAAGGCTTGATATTTCTTCACTTACAACGAAATTACCTCTATCAAAGAAAAATAGTGCTGTTATTGGTATTGCAAGCAGAGCAGTAATTTTGACGATCATTAATATAAGTTCAACGCACCCAGCAGTTGTAACTCCTCTTAAATTTATTAGTGTAATGGCTGTAAATAACAATATCTCTAAAAGTAAACGTACATTTTGAATATCTGCGTGGAAAAGTGGAGTGAGATAACCAATACTTGCAACAATTACTGCAGTTGTGCTAACCCACGAAATTACCCAATATGTCCAACCAACGAAAAAAGCTGCAGTGGACCCAAAAGCATGTTTCACATAAACATGAGGGCCACCAGTTTCTGGAAATTTTGCGCAAAGCAAGGCAAAAACTAAAGCAAGAGATATTGCACCACAACCTGACATAACCCAACTTATCAGGCTATATATACCATATGGAGCAAGGCTAATCGGTAGCACAAAAATTCCAGAGCCAATTTGGCTACTAATTACTAAAGCAAAAATAGCCAAAAAACCTATTTTATTTGACACAGTTCTTTTCAATTTTATTTAATGGGTTAACAATACCAAATAAGCTCAAAAATTTCAACAAACTTTAAAAGAATAGAACTACGCCCATTCGTAGACCCACTTAGACAAACTCTGCAGCACCTTGCCTTGCTTCAGGTTGTTCAGGTTTAACATCAGACATATTGGTATTTACTTCATCCAAATTCCTTTCAGCTAACTCGTCAGCGATTTTTGAAAAATACTTTCTAACAAGAGGCATAATAATTGGTATTAATAGCAAACGTGGGTCATACCACTTTAACTTTAACAGATCAGTTTCTTTTTGTACTCTATCTTTTGGATCTTCTTCAAGTAAATTTCTTGTATGTTTTTCAGCATATATTTCACAACATTTTGAGAATACAGGAGCTAAAACCTTTGCCAATATAGCAAATGACAAAGTAACACCAAATACTACACTACTAATGATTGAGTTACTGGTAACAAAATTTGTTGCCAGTAGATAAATAGAAAGAGCGGCAAAAGGGTAACAATAAAAAAGATTAACGGCAAGGCGTATATAATTCATTTTGTTTACAAATTCATCAGTGGAAATTTCTGACTTTTGATATTTAACCTTGTAGTAACCTTCTAACTTAAAAGTAGCAACCTCAAATATAATAGCAAATACTATTACCCACCACGATAAATAACAACCTATCATTACAATGCCTGATAAAGCTAAAGGGAAGTTACCCATATCTTGTATCTTAATCAGCATAATATTTCTACACACTATGAATTTTAGTGCCAATTTTCTTTTATCACATTCTATTAAATTCTGATTTTTTTTTAGAGGAGAAATATAACGAAAGAGTTGTATACTAAATGGTATGTTAACTTCATACAAATATCTATGTATCCGATTCCAAAATTCTAGGTCTTCTGCATACGCGCTCTCTTTCTTTTTTAGTATGGAAATTAGTTCTTGAAAGTTTTTCCCTACAGCTTCTTCTCGACTAATTTTTAATTTATCAAATAATTTTTTTCTGTAGTGGAATTCTTCAAATGTAAGACAGCTACTATCTTCTTCACAAACGTCACTTTTTGGTTTAGGATCATTTCTTTTCATACTTGAAATGCAAGGATTTCCTAATCCTAAAGGTTTAATATACTCTTGAAGATCTTTATGAGCTTTAAAAATCTTATCAAACCTATACTTATCACCTCCCTTGTCAGGATGAGTGACAAGAATTAGTTTCCTATGCTGTTTTTTAAAAAACTCAACGAGCTCTTGGTAATTCTCGCCTACAACATCACCAATTTTTATTTCAAGTATCTTAAATAAATCTTCATTATCTTTGTAATCTTGCTCAGTTAGAGCAGCTTGATCGGACACGTTTTCCCTCTTTAGCCAGCTTCACTATACTAATAATACATTAATTACCCAATCTTTGGAAGTAAATTAATACTAACTATATGACAATTTCTCTTCAATATTTAAAAGAAATCCCTCTTTCTCATCATATAAACATAACTTCAACTAAAAAGCGTCAATAAACTTTTTAGATTTATAATTCTATGTTAACCATAGATCCATGCTGCAGAAGCTCTACATCCTGGAATTCTTCACACTGAACTAAATGCATCTCAGTTTCTTCCCTAGAATCGCTAGTGCTTGTTACTCTATTGCTTAATCTTTTCATGCAGCAATTAAATAAACACACAAAACAAACTAAGCATGCTATAAATGGGAATACAATCAATACTAATGAATAATCAGGTTTGAAAATTTCTCTATCAGGCAGGCTGTTGTTTCCAATATAGCGGAAATTAGATAGGTTATTCTTTCCAACAGAGTGAAAAGCAGGTAGGTTGTTATAGCTGTTATTTTCAGTACCATTAACATAAGAATCATAAGTTGGCCATTCTTGAAAGGCTTGATAATATTCATCTTTATATTCAGCGTTATGAATTAATTGCTTAAAATATTCATTCCACTCTTCTGCTTTCTTGCCTACATTCATCTTAATTTTCCTACTCCTTATATCTTTTTGTACGCACTTTTTAATGAATTCAAATAATTTAGTATGACTTTCTTCAACTTTTATATGAGTAATGTAGTCATTATCATTTGCACTATCAAAGTAAGGCAAATCATGTACAAGTAACTTTTTTAAATTTTTATTGCCCCATTTGTCATAATCTCCTTCTTCTATAAAAGAAAGAAATGGTGCAAAATTTAATATATGTAATTGAATTTTCTTATTTTGAAAGCTGTTTAGAAACTGCTCTATTTTTAAATTAATGAATTTATTGTATGCTGTTATTATAGCTATATTACCCATATTACCTCTTTTTAATTTACCATAATCTATTATAGATGTAATGTGTATTTAATCAAATGCATATTTTTTTGCTTGATTTTATGGTCTTTGGGCTGAGATCAGAGCGTTCAGAAAATTTTGTGTAGAGTTTAATTTTCCAATATAGCTAATTTTCCATCAGTGTAGTAATAATCACCTTCTCCATTTTTACCACATAATTTAGTTTGGAATTTATCTATCACTGTTGATTTGAATCCATGCTTTTTAAAGATTTTTACTATCATATTTCTTTCCTTATCCACATCAGGACTAATTTTATGGGTAAATTTCTTAGTAACACGGTTAAATTTAATTTTCTTATCAAATGATACAGCTCCTACCCATACTTCCTTATTGGATTTTTGTTCTGGAATTTTCCAAAATCTAACATGATGGCGTTTACGTGGACTTCCTCCATACTGAAGTTGATACGAGATGTCTTGCGGTTTGTTTAAATAATATAATTTACTAACCGGAGCTTTACGGTATGAAAGATTGAAAATACAGTCAAGTGCAATCCTCACGTTCTTAGATACACTAAGTTTATCTGCAACACTCCACCCTGCACTGGTGAAAGTTTTATGAATTCTTTCTTTACTTTCAACTATAACTATATTAACAGGATCACCGGCTGTTTTCCTATTTTTCATAGTCCTTTTCGGAATATCTTCTACGACTAAACCTTGACATGGTGAGCACAATAAGATAACCATGAAAGCAATACAATAATAATATAGCCTGCACATTTTTATATCCTTGAAATCAGCTTATTTGTTTTTACTTGATATGATATAAAAATTTATTAAACGTATCGTGTTGTGAAGGAGTCCTCATTTAGATGAAAACAATATATGTGTGTCAATCCTGCGGCCATACTACTGGTAGATGGGTAGGGAAATGCATTGCATGTGACAGTTGGGATACAGTTGTTGAAGAAATAGCAGTAAAAACTGATAAGAAAAATGTATCTGCACCAATTTTAATGAAAGCGTTGTCAGATAATGAAATTATCACTCCTGAACGTTTTTTAACTGGAATAGAAGAGCTGGATAGAGTTTTTGGTGGAGGCATTGTTCAAGGCGCTAGCATTTTAATTGGTGGTGAACCTGGAATTGGAAAGTCAACTCTTTTGCTAAGAATTGCAGCAAACCTTACACAATCTTCCTCTTTTGAATGTCTTTATGTATCTGGTGAAGAGTCTTTGGAACAGGTCAGTTTGAGAGCAAAGCGTCTTAAAATAAATGAACCGAAGATAAAGCTCTTATCTACAGTTTCCTCAACTGATGTGATAACAGCAGTAAAAGAAAATAAAAACGTTAAATTCTTAATAATTGACTCAATACAAACGATGTACGATAGCAGAGTAACATCTGCTCCAGGCACTGTAACTCAAGTGCGTACTTGTGCCCATGAGCTCACTGTTCTTGCTAAACAATATGGTGTTTCACTCCTAATAGTTGGCCATATTACTAAAGATGGACAAATAGCTGGACCAAAAACTTTAGAGCATATGGTGGATACGGTGTTATATTTTGAAGGTGAAAATAGCAATCAATACAGAATTTTGCGTACTATCAAAAATAGATTTGGCCCAGCAAATGAAATTGGTGTTTTTGAGATGTCTGAAGCTGGACTTGTGCCTGTTGATAATCCATCGTCATTATTTCTAATGGGAAATGGAACTCATGATAGAGAAGTAGTTGGCAGCGCAGTATTTGCAGGAATTGAGGGCTCAAGGCCAATTTTAATGGAAGTCCAAGCGCTGATAGCAGGCACGAATATGGCAACTCCAAGAAGAGCCGTGGTCGGATGGGATATTAATCGATTGGCTATGATTATTGCTGTACTAAACGCCCGTTGTAAAATATTCTTACATGATAAAGAGGTATACTTGAACATTGCAGGGGGGCTCAAAATACAGGAGCCATCAGCTGACCTTGCTGTTGCTGCTTCTCTAATTTCAAGTGTAGTAAATTTACCGCTGCCAGCTTCTGCAATAATCTGCGGCGAAGTTGCACTTTCAGGTGAAATTAGAAATATTTCGCATGCTGATTTAAGATTAAAAGAAGCGCAAAAGTTAGGATTTAAAAAAGCGATCATGCCTGAAAACGGTAATTACTCTTCTCATGATATTGAGATAATAAAACTTGGCCATGTTAGGGAACTGAGAAACATTTTTAGTTAGAGCTAAGATTTAGCAAGGTAACTAGGCAAATGTGGAGTAGACTTCTTTCGAAACTCGCTTGTGAGAGGCAAGTGCTAGAAGCATACGGAGCGGAAAACCGCAGTGTATTGAACATACATGAGGATTTGAGCACCGAAGCGACAACGCAATTTCCCACGGAAGTAGAGTTTCGAAAGAAGTCTGGTGTTTTGGCTAGTTCAACCAAAAATTAAGGAGTAGGGAGGAATGCGGGTATATAAGGTTCGCCATGAAAATTTATAGTGTTGTTAAATTTGCTTTTACACGTTGAAAATGTTTTATCGCAACCTGCAAGTATTGAATATTGATCTCCAGCAGAAATTTGATATGGGGGCGATGCAAACAATGTGATCACTTTGTTTTTATATTCTTTCACTACACCTTCGAACGCTACTGAGCCAGAAAATTTTACTATACCATGCTTATAATATTCATCGTTCTCAGTTAAATTTACATCCTCAAATCTTTTTTCGTCTATTACTTTAGTAACTGTACTGATTTTGCTAAATTTTTGAGTATCAGCCTTGCATTTATCATCGCAAAATTGTGCTCTGCATGTAGGGGAGTATAACTCTTGTACAGTTCTCTCTAGATGATATGAATAGTTATTGCTCGGTTGAGAGCATGAGAAGATAATAACTTCTCAGAGTGGATAGGTAGCAGGTTGGGCAAAGCTTGAGGCTCCCTCTGCTTTTATATGCAGTGAAAGAAGACCTCGTACTTTAGATTAACCGCACCTGCCACCGAAAACCATCGTGCGGCCCATAAAATTCGGTGACCGCGTATAGGAGTTTGGATCAACCGGCAATATTCTACTCTGATATATTATTATGCAATTGGAGGAAAAAGTATGCGTTACATTGGAGTTGATTTACATACAAATAGCTTCACTGCCTGTTATTTAGAGCAAGAAAAACCAGAATATATTCGCACGTTTCGCTTGCAGGATATAAACAATTTTATTGAGAATCTTCAGCCAACAGATGAAGTAGCTTTAGAAGCAACAGGTAACAGCTGTTTCTTTTATGATGAAGTGTTACCTTACGTCAAGCGTGTGGTAATAATTGCTCCTTTGCAATTCGAAGTTATTCGCCGTTCTGTACACAAGACAGATAAGCATGATGCAAGAGCTATTGCTTTTTTTCTAAGCAAGGATATGCTGCCTGAAGCAAGATGCAAAAACACACAATATCAGCAATTAGTTTCTCTTCTTAAAACAAGAGAACAGTTAGTAAAATCACGGATATCTTTGATTAACAAAATGCACAGTCTTTTTAATTACCACGGAATAAAAATTAAAAAGGAAGCACTGACAACCAAAACGGGGTTTAAACGTGCTATTCAAAAACATAATTGGTGTCATTTGGAAAAAGTTGAAATTGAAGTGATCAGCTATCACCTAGAAGCTATACGAGAAAGCCTCAAGAAACTTGAAAAGGAAATTGAAACTTTTGTTAAACAGCTTCCTGGATTTTATAATCTCATTAGCATTAAAGGCATTGGTGTAATTTCTGCAGCTGTTTTTATTACAACAATTGGTGATATTAATGACTTTCGCGATCCTGAAAAACTCACTGCTTATTTTGGAGTTGTACCATATGTTTCTCAATCTAATCAACAGTGCACGATTGGAAGGATTACCAAACGAGGGTCGAAAATGGCACGCACTGCTTTAATACAGTGTACTTGGGTTGCTCATGGTTAGAATTAACTGCACCTAAGTCCAGTCGATATTCGGGATACGCTACTATTACTCATCCATTCCATCCATGGAAGGGGAAAAGTTTTCAAATATTATCAACAAAAAACTTTAATAATCGGGATATATTTAGTTTGAAAACGTTGACGCGTGGTACAGTAGGCATTCCACGTGATTGGACAGACAAAGCAGATCCTAATCTTTATCAAACCCTTACTGATTTATCGCCTATTTTATCGTTTTCCCATCTTCAGCAGTTAGTTAAATTAGTTACCAATCTTGATCAAGCTAAAAATAGCAAAGAGGTTGATTAATGACTAACACAGAAACGATTATAGGAAAGAAATTATGCCATTGGAAGGAAAAACCTCCGTAATATCAGTAGATGCTACCAGGATAGCTATTTGTATAGCAAACATGTTGCATGAGTATTTAATAGTGGAACAACAATTGATTAAAACGGAGGATATTAATAATGACAGCACACAAAATTCAGAACCACCATATATTAAAACCAGCATACGTTTATTTAAGGCAATCAACAATGGGACAGGTAAGGCTCAATCAGGAGAGTACTGAAAGGCAGTATAAACTGAAAGATAAAGCGCAACAAATGGGATGGTCTCAGAATGCCATAAGAGTTTTAGATGATGATTTAGGGATTTCAGGAGCTCAAGCTAATAATCGAGAAGATTTTAAAATATTAGTTGCTGATGTATCAATGGGAAAAGTAGGAGCCGTGTTTGTACTGGAAGCGTCGAGATTATCTAGATCTTGCAGTGATTGGCATAGATTACTGGAATTATGTGCTTTAACAGATACATTGATTATAGATGAAGATGGTTGTTACAATCCTAATGACTTCAACGACCAATTGGTACTTGGGCTAAAAGGAACGATATCACACGCAGAGTTGCATTTCATCCGTGCTAGACTTTTAGGAGGTAAGGTAAATAAGGCTAAGAAAGGAGAGCTTCGATTTCCTCTCCCAGTAGGATTTTGCTATGATGATGAAGGTAATACTAGATTTGACGATAATGAGCAAGTAAGAAGTGTGATTCAATTATTGTTTAAAGTATTTAAAGAAAAGGGCAGTGCTTATGGAGTAGTACATCATTTTGGTAAGAACAAAATACAGTTTCCAAAACGAGCATATGGTGGTATTTGGAAAGGAAAGTTAATATGGGGAGCACTGACACATTCTAGGGTATGTTCAGTATTAAAAAACCCTTCTTATGCTGGAGCTTATGTTTATGGTCGCTTTAAATATCAGAAAAAATTATCAAGTACTGGATTGGTCAAGACAACAGTAGTTCGCCTACCGACAGAAGCCTGGCATACAATGATAAAAAACCACCACGAAGGTTATATAACGTGGGAAGAATATGTAGCAAATAAAAAGGTTTTAGCAAATAATCAAACCAGTGGAGAAGAGAATATGCTACCTACAGCAGTACGAGAAGGATTGGGATTATTGCAGGGATTATTAATTTGTAGTTACTGCGGCTGTCGTCTTACTGTAAGGTATAAGAGCAAAGGTGGTGTTCTTGCTGTTTATGAATGTAATTGGAAAAAGAAGTGGGGAGAAGATAGTAAGAGTTGTTTTTCTGTTTATGGAAATCCTCTGGATGAAGCTATCGTAAAAAGAGTATTGGAAGTCATGGAACCTGCGCAAATTGAGATTGCCGTAAAAGCATTTGAAGAATTGGAGCAACGAGGTCACATGCTAGATAAACAATGGCAAATGCAGATAAAAAGAGCAGATTATGAAGTACAACTGGCACAGAGACGTTATGAAGAAGTAGACCCATCAAATCGCCTAGTAGCTGGAACATTGGAGAAACGTTGGAACGAAGCTTTAATAGCATTGGAAGAAGCACAGAATCAATATGATGAATATAAGAAAAATGATGTACTTACAGCTACAAAACAACAAAAAGAGAAAGTGTTGGCACTAGCTCAGGACTTACCACGCTTATGGAATGCAGAATCAACAAGTGCAAGAGATCGAAAGCGTATTTTACGACTTCTAGTTAAGGATATTACTGTTGAAAAACTACGTAGTGAACAAAAAGCAGTACTACATATACGCTGGCAAACAAATGCTATAGAGGACTTAGAGGTGCAATTGCCAAAAAAATCCTATGACAGATGGAGGCATTCAGATGATATAATTGATCGGATAAGACAGCTATCGAAAACAATGACTGATGAACAAATTATTAGTTTGTTAAACCAAGAGGGGCTGACAACAAATAAAGGTAATCCTTTTACTATAAAAAGTATGAAATGGATTCGATTTAAACATAAGATCCCAGCACTATGTAATCAAAAATCTGAAGAAGAGTTATCAGTGAAACAAGTTGCAGAAAAATTCAATGTCAGTCATTACGTAGTACGTTATTGGATTGAACGTAAGTTTATTAATGCACGACGTATTGGTGAAAGGTTCTGGGTATCGATAAGTTTAGAACAAGAACTGGAGTTAAAAAAACGTATTGAGAGCTCTTCTAAAATAGCAATTGCAAGGTTGAAATCACAAAAACAAATTGAAGGAGGTGTATTATGAAGTTATCGTGCTCACGCTGTGCCTATGAATGATTTGGAGGCGATGAAAAAGGGAATAAATGATCTTTATGCTTTAGTTGCTACAGAACGTCTGCGTAATGATGCAAACTCAAGGGATCCAACTGCTAAAAAAGGAGTGTTTGTTGATCCATTCTTTGATGATGATATGCGTGATCAGGGAATAACGCAGACTGCAGCAATTGTTAACCGAGAGCTTACTTTACCAATTGAGGCAAAAGTTGTTGATGTTGATAAGAGTCAAAAACCTCAACTACTTCCATATGAACTTGAGCCAGTACTTGAACAACTTTTACAAACCACAGAAATGAAAATTAATCCTTATCAAGCTTTTGATCCCATTCCAGCTAAAGTTATTATTAATATGAATGTTGATCATTCTACAGAAATAAAAACTAATTGGTCAAGTCCAGTAACAAGAGAGTTTAGCACTACAATGAATTCAGAGACTACAGAGCTTTTATCAACTACATCAAAAGATGCTGAATTTATGAGAGAAGTAACCCAAAACTTTGAGATTGAAGGTTTTGCAGTTGGTGAAAAGCTTAAGGAATTAAAGTTTGATGGAATAGTTATTCAACCTCAAGCTTAATAAGAAATAAATGCCAAGAGAGAAAATATTGAAAATATGAATACCGCTGATCATCAAGGAAAAATAAAAGGAAGATTCACAGTTCCTGCTAATATCCCTGCCGGTACAAAACTTGTACAATTCTTTGGCGAAAAGGGAAGTTACGGTGAAGCAACTTATACTGGTAAAAAAACTATTACCATAGAAGAGCGAAGAAGAATCATAGCAACCAAACGTGTTGATCCTTTAGCACAAACATTTACTTTAGGTGAAAACAGGCATATTGCAGGAATTGATTTATGGTTTACGACTAGAGGTACAAAACGTGTTGCTCTTCAAATTCGTGAAACAGTTATTGGTGTGCCCTCGCAGACGGTAATTGCTGAGAGTTTTGTTGAGCCAGAGAGCATTAATACAAATGGCACAGCAACACGTATTGTTTGGTCTCCTGTCTTTTGCGAAGCAGGAAGAGAATATGCGATTGTCCTACTTACTGATGATAAAGATACTGCAGTAAAAATAGCAGAACTTGGAAAATATGATGCCGTAAACAGCCGTTGGGTTACAAGTCAGCCGTATCAAGTTGGAGTATTACTTTCATCAAGCAACGCAAGCACTTGGACTCCTCATCAAAATTTTGACCTTACTTTCCGACTTTTAGCGGCAAAGTTTACTGAAAATATTTCGACGTTTAATCTTGGAAAAGTAACAGCTAACAATGTTTCAGATTTAATTGTTTTGGCAAATATTGAAAAAGCAGGTTTTGATACTAATGCTGAATTTATTTTAACAGATACAGAAGGACAAGAGCATTTTCTATCTGATAATTTGCCTTTAGCATTGCGTTCAAGATTTGATGGAGAATTAACCGTAAAAGCAGCGCTGAAGGGGTCGGAAAAAAGAAGTCCGGTGCTTTATCCAGGAATACAAGTAGTGCTTGGCAATATTGGAGAAACTGCAGACTACATAACAAGAAGCATTACTGCAGGTTCCAACACTAAAATCACAATTACATATGATGCTATTATTCCTGGTACTGCAGATGTTAAAGCGTATATACAAAAAAATATTGAAAAGGAAGAATGGCAGTTAGTTAATTTAACAACGGGCAAACCTATAGGTGAAAATTGGGTGGAGAGAACTCATACATTGACGAACTTTAATGCCAATGAAACCAGAGTGAAATTAGTTTTAAGTGGAACAGTTTTATATCGTCCTAAAGTTAAATCCTTAAGAATTATAATAACATAAAAAAATGCCAAATGATCAGACAAATAGAGGATATCTTTTACCACACCCAGAGAATATTGCTTTCAAGGATGTGGTTCGTATCCGCACAACAATTGAGAAAGTAGATGATGATATTACCAAAAGAGAAAATGAACATATTAACCTTAAAGAAGCATTTGAACGATTTAGTTTTGAAACTTTTTTGAATTTTTGGAGCAATAAATGAGCATTACTAAAGAAGTGGTCGATGCTTTACACCAAAGAATTAAGGCTTTAGCAGTAGACAGCACACCTGATCAATTGGCATATCTTGCTAAATCTCTTGAATTAATAGTAGATAAGAGAACAATTTCTAATATTGTCCAAATGACTACTGTCAAAGAGATAATTGATGCACTACAAAAAAGGCTTAAGGACCTAGCAGCAGATAGCACTCCTGATCAGTTATTGCCAAAGCACTTGAATCAATAGTGGATAAAAGTGCAGTCTCTGATATTGTGCACATTACTGATAAAAAGTTAAATGAGCTTCTAAATAGTGCAAAATCACACTTAAATACCCTCAGTGCCAATAAAGAAAACTCTGTATCAGTTATAACTGCAGCAAAGACTGAGTCTCTAGATGAAATCAATACGCTTAGGGCTAATTCCTTAGACGCCTTAAAAACCTCATCAGATTCATATATATCGTTACTTGATACGAGGAAGGATGCCAACATTGCAGCAATTAATAGTGTGGGTAATGATCATAGAGATGCTCTGAAAGGTGTAGTAGAAGGTTTTCGTGCTGTTAATGATGTTCCAAGTGGTTCATCAATCATGAAAGAAGTAAGGAATCGAAATATGGTTGAACCTGAATCATTACCTTTTTTGTTTGGTGTTCTCGGTAGATTTAATGATGCTAACAGGGGCCATGGTCACTTTAAGAGTGAATTAGGACAGTGGTATAAAGATACAACACAAACTAACCATATGCTTAGTTTGCTTGCAGGTACTCATACATATAATACAAGTTATGTCGGCTTTTATCGACCACCAAGTATATATTTTTTGCAAGGTAAGGACGGTACATTTATTTATAGAGAGTCGTATGTACGTTATACTGGCGCTTTTTCTGATTCGATTTCTTACCCATATGCACTACTTGGAGCAATATTCATAAAAAATACTACTAAAGCAGATATAACCAGGGTGTTAAATTTTGTTGGTTCATCGTATTGGGATTCACAGTATGAAGGCGCAGGTATGTTTGTTGGTACACCTGATAATACGAACACTAATCAAGAAGAGATTTCAACAATTATCTGGAAAAATGTTTATAACAATTCATCTTCTAGTGAGGGTTTTGCTGATTCATGCAGTGTTATTGCTCCAGCAGAAAAAACAGTAGTAGTCTTATTTTACTCATCACCATACCATTATGGAATGCTTACTTCTCATGCTCAGTTTATGCAATGGGGAATATATAGCTTCCGCAGTAATTTTTTAACCACAGGACTTGAAGTTGATGTAGAGAGAACACTCAAAGCTTGGCAGTGCCCAGGCTTAGAACATTCATATCAAATTTGGAATTGATAAGGGGGAAAAATGACAATTTATATCCGTTTTGAAAACGACAAACAAGTTGAAACAACAACACTTGAAAATAAGCCAGAAGGAATCGGTTGGCATGAAGCTCCAGAAAGTTTTGATTGGCAGAAAAGTTATTGTTTAACAGAGGGAGGGGAAATTGCTGAACGTAGTGAAAAAGATATTGAAGATGAGTTACTACAAAATGCGAAATTTTCTGTACTTTCTAATCTCGATATTTATTTTAATAACTATACTAACCAATACACAGGCAATTCTCATCAAAAAGCTAAGTCATATGAAATACAAGAAAAAGCTGCGGAGAACATTTTAGTAGCCGAAGAAGCAAATCAGCCCTTACATAGTAAAGATACAGAGATTATTGAACCTCTAGCAAAAATCCGTGGCATTTCAGTTATTGAGATGGCAAAACTTATTCAAGATAAAGCAAAAAAAGCAGTGAAGGTCGTAGCAAAGTGTGAAGAATTAGAAGATTTAGCTAAAAAAAGAATAAAAGAAGCGAAGACCAAAGAAGAACTGCAAAATTTTCTTAAGCATTTTGAGCAAGAGATAGAAAATTCTCTAGCAAATTTATAAAGATAAAAAGAAAGATTCCCAAATTATAGGACCTCTAGCAAGAATCCTTATCTATAGCCCAAATAGCAAAAGGCGAAAAAACTTCTTAAGCAATTTTAAACAACAAATCTCTAGCAAATTTATAGGAAAAAATGACAGAAAAGTTTTTACATGGAGTCAATGTTATTGAAGTAACTTCTGGCCCAAAAACAATTAGAACAAGTAAATCATCAGTAATTGGTATTATTGGTACAGCACCAGATAGTGACGCAGAAAAATTTCCACTAAATAAACCAGTTCTTATAACGGGAAGTCTAAAAGAAGCAGCAAAACTCGGTAATAAAGGAACTCTTCCATCTGCAATAAGCTCAATCTTTTCACAAATTGGTGCGACAGTAGTAGTTATTAGAGTTGAAGAGAGTGAAATAATTAAAAATATCATCGGTGGAGTTGATTCAGAAACTGGAGAATATCAAGGGATAGAGGCTTTCCTCAGTAGTGAAAGTATAGTCCATGTTGCGCCAAGAATCCTTATTGCTCCAGGATTTACTCACCAACTACCAGAAGCTGAAGATGGAGAAGGGTCGAAAAATCCAGTAGTAGCAGCATTAATAGGGGTAGCAGAGAAGCTAAGAGCTATAATAGTAGCAGATGGACCAAATACCAATGATGAAGAAGCAATCAAATGGAGAAAAAGTGTTGGCAGCAGCAGAGTATACATTGTTGATCCATGGGCGAAAGTGTTCACTAATGGGAAAGAAGAGATTTTGCCTTCTAGCCCGTTTGTTGCTGGCTTAATTGCTAAAATAGACAATGAACATGGATTTTGGTGGTCACCATCCAATCAAGAGATTAATGGTATTGTTGGAACTAGCCGTCCAGTTGATTTTACTCTAGGTGACTCAAACTGCAGAGCAAATCACTTAAATGAAAATGAAGTTGCAACAATTATTCACCAAAATGGCTATAAACTATGGGGAAATAGAACCTGCTCAAGTGATTCAAAATGGGCTTTTTTGTCAGTCAGACGCACAGCTGATCTAATTAACGATAGTCTTCTTCGAGCACATCTCTGGGCAGTTGACCGCAATATCACTAAAACCTACATGGATGATGTAATTGAGGGGGTGAATTCTTACCTGGCAAGTTTAAAAGCCCAAGGAGCTATTATCAGTGGAAAGTGTTACGTATCACCAGAGCTAAATACACCAGCTAATATTGCAAGTGGAAGAGTATTTTTTGATTTTGAATTTACGCCACCATATCCCGCTGAGCAGATTACGTTTAGGTCGCGTCTGGTTAACAATGAAATAGAAAAATATAGTTAATTTTATAAAGGAGAAAAAATGCTGCCAAAAATCTTAAAGAATTTTAATGTATTCGTTGATGGTCGTGGTTATGCCGGTCGTATTGATGAAATAACCTTGCCAAAGCTTACCATAAAAACAGAAGAGTATCGCGCTGGTGGTATGGATATCCCAATAAATATCGATATGGGCATGGAAAAGTTGGAAGCTGAATTTACTTTTTCTGAATATGATACAGAGTTATTCAGGCTTTTCGGCTTAATAGATGGGAATTCAGTATCTCTGACACTTCGAGGTGGATTACAAGGCAGTGGTATCAATAATATCGAAGGAGTAATCATTAATCTCAGGGGAATATTCAGAGAATTTGACTTTGGTAGTTGGAAACCTGGTGAGAAAGCAACACTCAAATGCACTGTCGCTGCTCATTATTATAAACTCACCATTGGTGACAAAGAACTTATTGAGATTGATGCTGAAAATATGATTCGAAAGATAAATGGTGTTGATCAGATGGCTTTACTACAAACAATTTTAGGTATATGATAAAAGTTGACAAAATGACGTAAAAGTGTTAAAATACATCAACTTATAAGTTAGGTAATACTATGGCTGAAATGAATCATAAAACTCATGAGGATCTTGAAAATCAGTTGAATGATTTACTTGTTAATATTGCTCAGTCTCAAAACAAATCTGTTCTAAAACTATTAACCGAGTTAATGGGAGAGGAAATTGAGGATATAGAATTATCTAAAATTGCTGGTGAACGCTATAAAGAGAAAAGAATAAGACATCAAGATGCCTTCTGGGATTAGGCCATATAATATAGATTACTCAGAATCTGTTATAAAGAAAGATATTCCAGCACTTCCAAAAAAGATAAAATCAATTATTGAAAAGGCAATAATGGAACGTCTTACGGTTGAGCCGATAGGACTTGGAAAACCTTTGCGCCATGATTTAAGTGGACAGTACAGTTTAAGGGTAAGTACTTATCGTATACTGTACTATATAGACGCTCCAGCACATACGGTAGTAATTACTTCAATTGAACACAGAAAAGATTCTTATCAAAGCTAACAATTCTTACTTTTTAAGAAAGTTAGTCATGTAAAAGTCAATGTAGGCTTTTATTTAATTAACTTTTTGAGGAAAAACATGCAAACAATTACACTAAACAATCCAATTACAGTTGATGGAATTTCTGTTTCAGAGCTAACTATCAGACGTCCAAAAGTAAGGGATTACCTAGCAATTGAGCGCCTTAATGGTAGTGATCTGAGTAAAGAAGTGACCCTAACTGCAAATCTAGCCTCTGTTACAAAAGAAGCAATCGAAGAATTAGATATTGCAGATTATGTAAAAGCACAAGAGATCTTAAAGGATTTTTTTTCACCAATTATCCAAAGGACTTAAGGCTAAACGTATTAATGCTCAGCTCTATCACAGGCGGTGGGGTTGAGCAAATACTCAACATGGAAATTAGTGAATTTATTTTATGGTCGAAAGTAGCCAAGGAGTTTAAATGTCAACATTATCAATAAAAATAGGAGCTGTCTTAGATGGCAGTTTTAATGCTGCAATAAAGGGAAGTAGCGGTCAGCTCTCTAGTCTTGGTGAAAACATCAGGCGGCTTGATTCGTCTTTAAAGTCAGTGTCTAAGTTCAAACAATTGGGTTCTGATATTTTGGCTAGCAAGAAATCCTGGAAAGGCTTTGAAGATCAGGTAAAATCCTTAGCTAAGCAGATCAAAGCAGTAGAAAAACCAAGTAAAACTTTAAAAGCCGAATTTGATAAAGCTAAAGCGTCTGCAACAAAAGCAAAAGTATCTTACCTGAAAAAGAGAGATTCACTGCATTCCTTAAATGAAGAAGTAAGGAAGAGTGGAACAAATATTAAATCCTTAGTGAGAGATCAAAACAAACTTGGTTCATCTCTTGAGATGCTGAGAAGTAAATACAGCAAACTGGGATCTGTAATCAGTCAACAGCAAAGTATCTCAGCAAAAAAAGCACATTACAGATCACAAGTAATAGGAATGATAGGTTCATTACTCTCAGTTGCAGTTCCAATTAAAATTGCAGTTGATTTTGAGTCTGCTATGGCCAATTTTAAGGCAGTGGTAAGATTTTCTCTTGATAAAGAAACCAATAATAAGATGATCATGGAACTTGGACAGGAGTTAAAGAAATTATCCCGTGAAATACCAATATCAGCTTCAGAGTTGGCTGAAATTGCTACAAGTGGTGGACGGCTTAAATTTTCAAAGGATGAGATTACTCAATTTACAAAAGCAGTAGCAAAAATGGCAGTAAACTTTGGTATGACAGGAGAAGAAATAGGAAGTGCTACTGCCACACTTTCCAATATTTACGGAATTATGCCTGAAAAAATTGAAGATCTCGGAGACACGCTAAATCACCTTGCAAGTAATACTACTGTTGACGCAAAAGATATGATGTCAGCAATGACTGTGGCTGGAGGAGCTGCAAAACAGTTCGGATTAGATGTTCACCAGACTGCTGGTCTTACTTTTACCCACAAATATAAAAAAGCTAGTAAAATAGCAAATTCATATATTTGATAAAGGGTTTAAAAATGTACGGAGTAAATACAAATACGCAATATACTGATAGCTTAGGGGACAAATGGCTAGAAAGAGAGTTGAGACATGTTAATCTGGGAGATATAAGGCTTAATAAGAGGCTTATTACAACAAGTTATCTTATAGAGCGTAAGGCATCTGGATCAATTAATCAAAGTTGTGGTGGATGGAAAGAAGCTAAGGGCGCGTACAGGTTGTTTAGTAATGAAAAGCTTGAGGCCGAGAAAATTTATTCTTCTCATCATAAAGAAACAGCGGAAAGGATAAAAGGAAATAAGCTTATATTTTCAATCCAAGATACTAGTTATTTGGATTTTGACTCTCATATAAATACCAAAGGGCTAGGCAGTATTTCTAAAGCTTATACAAAGCATAAAAAGGGTTTGCTGCTGCATAGTGCCTTAATGGTCAGTAAAGAAGGATTACCTTTAGGTTTATCTTCTCAACAGTGCTGGGCGCGTCCCGCTAGAAAAGAAGAAACAGCAAAAGAAAAAGCAAATAGGAAATACCGTACTTCTATAGAGGAGAAAGAAAGTTATAAGTGGATAGCAGCACTAAAAGAAACCATAAATAACGTTTCCAAAGATGTACAACTTGTCACTCTTGGTGATAGGGAAGCAGATATCTTCAAATTTTTATGGATAGCTGAATCATTGGGTAGTTTTTATGTAATCCGTAACCGAGCTAATAGAAAATTTATCTGTACTGAAGAGGGAAAAACAGATTTGCAAACACGCATAGCTCAACTTCCGGTAAAAGAGAAAATCGTCTTGGAAGTTGCTAAAAACGGGCACCAGAAGTCAAGAAAAGCAAATATTGAAGTAAAATATATGAAAGGCTATATACCTATCAGAGCGCCTTACATTTATGGGTCAAAAGATACAGCACATAAAATAAGTGATAAAGTCGCTGTATATGTGGTAAGCGCAAAGGAAATGGATCCTCCTAAAGGAGTTGAAGCTATCGATTGGACTTTGTTAACTAATGTACCAGTTAATAGCACTTTAGATGCCATAGAAAGGATAAATTGGTATAAGCTACGATGGAAAATTGAAGAATACTTTAGAATTTTAAAATCAGGATGTAAAATAGAAAGCTCTCGTTTAACTACAAAGGAAAGGCTACAGAAATTAATTGCTATAAAGAGCATTATTACATTTAAAATTTTATATTTAACAAAAGTGGCTTTATCGCATCCTATGGAGGCTTGCACTAAGGTTCTAAGCAATGAAGAGTGGAAAGCTCTTTACATACGTGAGCATCAAGTGGCCACATTGCCCGAAGAACCTCCAAACATAAAACAAGCTATTATTTGGTTAGGAAAATTAGGTGGGTTTATGAATAGAAAAGGTGATAATTTACCAGGAAGTATGACTCTATGGCGAGGCTATGAAAATCTTAGAGAGAGCATGGTTATGCTTCACATAATAACTTCTCAAAGTTATGGGTAAAAGTAAGACTGCTGGTTTAGTGAATACCTTCATTAGCTTAGGAAAACAGCCTAAAAAGGCAGCAACAGTGATAAGTGATATACTCGTTAAACTACAAACTGCAAGAAATCAAGGTCCTGAATTTATAGGAGCACTAGAGGAAGTAGGAATAGATATTGATGAGCTTGAGGAGAATATTAAGAAAGATCCACAAGGAACACTTCTAAAAGTTTTTGAAGCCTTGAGAAACGTACCTGAAGATGAGCGTCCTGATATTCTCTTGAGACTTTTTGATTCTGGATCTCAAGATGATATAGCACTAATAGTTGCAAACTTAGAAAAATATAAAGAGGTGCTAGGGTTACTAGGTGATGAAAAAGAACGTGTAGGCTCGTTAGGCAGAGAATTTGAAGATCGTGTAAGTACTACAGCAAAACAATTGCAACTACTTAAAAATTCAATGGCAGAAGTAGGAATGAACTTGGGATCAGTCATGCTACCTACTTTAAATTGGATAAGTGGTTTTTTAAGATCTATAACCACAGGTATAGCTTGGTTTGCAGAACAGTGTCCCATTTTGACTACTGGAATTATGAGCATCATTTCAGCCTGTATCCTCTTGAAGATTGCAGTAGTGGGTGGTGGTTATGCATTCGCTTTACTTCAAGGAGGTGCTTTAACTTTAAAAGCTATTTTGTACGGACAGCTCGGACCAGCGCTAATGTGGCTATCAACAACAATAATTCCTGCTGTAGTTACGGGCTTTAGAGTGTTAACAGCGGCAATGATCAGTAATCCTATAGGAGCTGTTGTTGCTTTACTTGCAACCGGTGCAATTCTCGTAATTAGTAATTGGGAAAAAGTGAAAGACTTCTTTGCTGGTCTTTGGGAATATATAAAATCGATAATAAAACCAATCGGTGAAGCTTTTTCATGGCTAGGAGATACTATCAGTAGCATATTTGGTGGAGTTTCTGAGAATAGCCCATTAAAAGAATTTGAAAAGATGGAGAGTGTTGTTTCATTAGTCGATGGAAAAGTTGGCAATGCACTTTCTAAAAATAGCGTTTTCAGTGATGGAAATCCTTTACTCAATAATAATGTAGTGAAAGAAATCTCTGAAGGTAGTGAAAATAATATTAAGTTCAAAAGTATCATAGAAGAGAAAAGATCTGTGGAGGATTATCATCAGGAAGAAGCCGAAAAAGCATTTAAGGAGCTTATCAAAAACAAATTTGAAAGCAAAGAATCAAAAACATATGACCAAACATTCAATCAGACGTTTAATATAAGTGTCAAAGCAGAACCTAATCAAGATATACGTAGTATTGCAAATGCAGTAATAGAAAGGTTAAGAGAACAAGCACGTGGTGCGCTCTTTGACACCATAGAAGAGATGCATTAATGTTACTTGGGCAATGTAAGTTTGAGCCAATAAGCCTGAGATACAGTAAAGAACAGAGGTGGCATACAATTGAATGTATTGAAAAAACGTCATTGCAAAATATTGGTTCAGGAATTGAATGCATTGATTTAGCAGGAGTAATTTATCCTCATCATCGGAGTGATGGCTTAGAACAGTTGAAGAGTATGCGTAACACTCAAGAACCACACGTTCTAGTTGATAATTCAGGCAATGTACTTGGAAATTTTGTTATCACCAATTTGGAAGAGAAACAGACATCGTTTTTTCCTGACGGACGGCCAAGAAAAGTTGAATTTCAAATAAAGTTAAAAAGTTATAATAAATGATTTACTATACTACCAAAGAAAATGAAATGCTAGATTATATTTGCTGGAAGCACTATGGATATAGTAGCGGAGCAGTGGAAGAAGTATTACTTGAAAATCCTGGTCTTGCAGAGTACGGTAGTTTCTTACCGGCGGGACTAAAGATTAAGCTTCCTATAATTCAGAAAACATCACAAGAATCTGTAACAAAAATTTTAGAATAATGAAACCAGATTTTGACATAATAGCAGAAGATAACTCAGTAACAGAAGCTTTAAAAAAGAGCTTAATATCATTACGCCTTACTGATGAATCTGGGACTACGAGCGATGAAGCTGAAATACATATCAACTACGGGAGTAGCGCTTTAGAGCTTAAAAGTGAATTAAAAGTTTTTCTTGGGTATAAGGAAACAGATCTGGTACTTATGGGAGTTTATACGGCAAGTGAAATCACGGTGCAGTGCCCTCCACAGACTTTGAGGGTAAGGTGTCTTGCTGCAAATTTTAAAAGCTCACTAAAGGAAAAAACATCAAGAGTGTGGAAGGACATTACTTTAGGTGATTTAGTGAGAGAAATAGCACAGAAACATGGATACAAAAGTAAAGTTGCTGAAAAATTTGAAAACGTACTTGTACAATATAAAAATCAGACAAATGAAAGTGATATAAACTTTTTAAAAGGGTTAGGCAGAGAACATGATGCATTAGTAAAGCCTGTGGGAGGATGTATAACTTTTATTTCAAGAGGAGAGGGGAAATCAGTAACTGGTAAAGTATTAGGTATAACATTATTAACACCTAAAGATGTAATAAATTGGAAAGTAAATTTTAATGTACGTAATAAATATGGATCTGTGACTGTAAAATGGTATAGTTATGAAACGGGAAAAACTACAGAAGAAAAAGTAGGAAATGAAGGCCCAAGTTATTCAATACAAGATCCTTACTCTACAGCAGAATCAGCAATTAGTGCAGCAACTGCTAAGTTAAAACAACTAAAACGTAGTACATCAAATTTAAATGTAACTGTTCCTGGTAACCCTGCACTTTTTGCAGAAGCTAAGATCAGCCTTTCAGGGTTTTGTCAGGAGATTGAAGGTGAGTGGGTAATTAATAGAGCGGAACATATCTTAGATAGTAAAGGGTATCAAACTACAATAGAGGCAGTGCAAGGCTAGTTAAAGAAAATTTAAGCAAATTACAATCTAATGCCAAAAATAATATGATTATATATGAACAGAAATTTAAGGAGAATTCTTCGAGCAAGCTCAACAGGTCAGTATGATGTACCAATTTTCCTGATAGTATTAGTAATATGTGTTGCTACTATATATTCTTTGTTATTTAGTGGAGAGAGTCTTGATGAAATTGATAGAAATTTACGAGTTGCAACTAAGAACTGTGATTTAGAGGCTGTTGAACCCTTGATAAAAAAGAACGTGAATACTAAAGGTTCTTTAAGTATTAGTGAAAGAGCATTACATTATGCTGCAGGAGAAGGGTGCTTAGAAATTACCAAGTTTTTATTAGACGAAGGGGCTGATATAAATGCTATTAGTGGAGCATTACATGAAGCGGCCAGAGGGGGACAATTAGAGATAGTGAAGCTTTTATTGGAAAAAGGAGCTAACCCTCACCTTCGTGACTGGAAAATGCAAACTGCAAAAACTGCAGCAGTAAGAAAGTTTCTTAATCATCCTAACAGAAAAAAGCCTTACAGAGAAATTATAGACATACTTCGTGATGCAGAAAAACGATACGAGTCCAAGTAGTAACTACCATAACTAAAGTATAGGGAGTGAATATATTTCCCTTCTTATTAATCATTATAACTAATTCATTTTATAATCAGGAAAAACATGCAAAACCAAAACACAGGGAAAATCCCAATTACAGTAGTCGTTACTATGCTAATCCAAACAATAGGAGTTATATGGTGGCTAGCCAAGCTAGATTTACGGGTTCACATACATGATAAATTCATAGAGCAGAATAACGGATTGACTGTAACGGTATATCGTCTTGAAGAGAGAGTAAAAAATCTTTCTGAAGAACTTGATGAGTTTAAAGGGCAGGTTTCAAATAGTAAATGGAAGTGATCATTCTTCTATTGGTTGATAAGGATTGGACTGTAATTGACGTTTCTGCCAATTTTCCACATATTGCTCAACTAATGGATGATTGCCAGTAATAATCAGCAAATTCTCAGCATTTCTTCCCTGCGCAGAGTAAGTAAAGTTGAATGAACCAGTTATTATTTTTCGATTGTCAATTATCATTAACTTGCTGTGTGCTATAGCTGGTTTATAGTCGATCCAAATTGGGATTTTTTGTTGAAATAGCTCATTGATAACACTGTATTTCGATTGAATTTGTGATTCATCTAGAATAACTTTCACATCAATACCACGCTGTTTAGCCATAATAAGCGATTTTGCAATTGGCTTGGAAGTAAATTCATAGGCCTGTATCAGTACAGATTTTTTAGACTGATTTATTTCGTGAATTATCTGATTAGCACAATTTCCGCCAGGAGTAAAACAAACCGTGATCTTTGGGCAAATACATCCAGATAGAAGTGAACATATTAATAAAAATAAAATATACCTCAACATATGACCAAATTTATTCTCTCAGTCGATGGTGGCGGAATCCGAGGAATTATACCAGCAATAATATTAGCAGAAATAGAGCGTAAAACAAATAAACCTATTTCCCAAATATTTGATTTAATGGCTGGCACTTCAACTGGTGGAATAGTTGTTGCAGGGCTATGTAAGAAGGATGGAAAAGGGAAACTACAGTATTCAGCAAGTGATTTAGTTGAGCTATATAAAGAATACGGATCCTATATTTTTAAATCTTCATTTTTAAGGAAAGCGATTACTTGGCTGAATGGTGCAGAGTATTCGAATAAAAACATTGAACTTGTGCTTGATAAGTATTTTGGTGAGATGACTCTTGCTGATGTTACAAATAACTTATTACTTACAAGTTACGATATTCACAATAACTGCCCTTTCTTTTTTAAGAGCTGGAAGGAAGATAGGAAATTTCTCAAGCTAAAAGATGCACTAAGGGCTACAACCGCTGCTCCTACTTACTTTACCCCAAAATATCTCAAAATTAACCAAATTGAAAGAGTATTGGTGGATGGAGGTGTATTTGCCAATAACCCTGCTGCCTGTGCATATGCAAGTTGTAGAAAGTTATTCCCTGATGATGAGATAGTGCTGTTTTCAATTGGTGCTGGTAGGCTATCTAACCCCATTAAATATATTAACTCAAAGAGATTTGGAAAGATAGCTTGGGTAAAACCGCTACTAAATGTAATGTTTGGATCGAGCCTTGATATTGTCAATTATCAACTCAATAATATAATTGAAGATAAGTATTTACGTATACAATCACAGCTAAGCGTAGCATCACCCGACCTGGATAATGCTGGAACTAAAAACATAAAACTCCTGCAGCAAGAGGCGCGAATGATGATTGAATGTAGTCAGAAGATAATTGATAAATTTTGTAATATCGTAAGTTAAGGCTGGAAGTCATTTTCAACTATAAAATTAAATGAACGCATTAGAAAAATTCACATTTAATGCTAAACCCATATATACTACAAATAGAGGAGCTGCGTATTGTGGAGACTCTATTAATCTACTGCCACAACTCCCAGACAATAGCTTAGATCTTGTAATAACCAGCCCACCGTTTGCTTTGCAAAGAAAAAAAGAATATGGAAATGAGTCTCAAGCTGAATACGTTGCATGGCTTAGTAAATTTGCAAAATTAGTATATAGAAAACTTAAAGATACTGGTAGTTTTGTACTTGATCTTGGTGGGGCTTATGAAAAAGGTATGCCATTGCGAAGCTTATATAATTTTAGGGTGCTTATACATCTCTGTGATGATATAGGATTCTTCCTTGCCGAAGATTTTTATTGGTATAATCCATCTAAGTTACCAAGTCCAATTGAGTGGGTAAATAAGAGAAAAATCAGGGTAAAAGATTCTGTTAATACTGTATGGTGGCTCAGCAAAACCAAGTGGCCTAAGGCAGATATCACAAAGGTACTAGTGGAATACAGTGACCGCATGAAGAAACTTATTGAGGACCCAAAGGCATATTATACTCCAAAAAAGCGACCTTCAGGACATAATATTAGTAGTAGCTTCAGTAAAGATAATGGTGGATCCATTCCATCAAATCTTTTACAGATTTCAAATTCAGAATCCAACAGCGCATACCTTTCTGCATGTAAAGAACTAGGTATAAAACAGCATCCTGCTAGATTTCCTGCCAAATTACCTCAATTTTTTATTCGATTTTTAACACAGCCTGGAGATGTTGTTTTAGATATCTTTGCTGGGTCTAACACAACTGGCGCTGTATGTGAACAAGAGGGTCGCTACTGGCTAGCGTTTGAGGAAAATAGAGAATATCTTGCTGCGTCTGCTTTGAGGTTCAGAAAAGAAATAATATATTAATGGTAAAGAGCAAGTATTAAAGTCTTATTTGAGTTCACTGAGCAGAATTTAGAAGCAAACTACTATTTTCTCTAGATCTGAAATGGGCTGCCAAAAATCCCAAATACCCAAAGCACATTTAATCAAATAACAAAGCTATTGGTGCCTTTTGCAAATTAACATAAATTTTTTTACCTATTTTATATTTATTAAATACTTCTCTATTTCTATTTGCATATTAATACTAATTATTAACTTTCTCGACTAGAGAGAATTAATTTATTTACCTTCTAACTAAGGTTGCATGTCAGTCAATATTTTGTTAATATCTATCACTGTAAACTATAACAGTTTGGTAATAATGTGAGGTTATATGCAAAATAAGAAAATTGTACAAGATAATGATCTTTTAGTTGGTATAAAACAGATCTTATATAGTTTTTCAAAAAGTGTAAGGTTTGAGAATGAAGGATTGAAAAATGAACGAATGCCTTCTTCTAAAAATATTGTTTTCAACGCAAGTAATTCGGAAGAAGGACTTAACTATCATCTTAATCAAAAATTCTTAAGTTATCCAGAACGTCTGAGTCCATTTAACGTCCTAGGGCGCTAGCAACAAATTACAGACTTTAATAGTGGAGGCTAGTATGGATATTGATAAGGAGTTAGTGGCTATAGTCAGAAAAATTAAGAGGGATAGAGTACTTACGATACTTTCACTTCCTTTTTACATCATTACAAGCATTGTTGTTAATACTAAACTTGGTATAAAATGTCTACGTTTTGCTTGTAAATGGAATTGCAAAAGGGTTGTTAATTTCCTCGTTTTGTGCGGAATAAACGTTAATGCAAAGGATAACAAAGGCAATACTGCTGTTCACTTAGCAGCCCAATATGGATACAGCAATATTCTTGAGGCTCTAATTATAAGCGAAGGAAATGTTAATGCTAAAGATATCTACGGCAGGACACCTCTTTTCCTTGCTGCATTATATAATCATCAGGAAGCTGTTCAAACTTTACTGCAATATGGAGCTGATATAAACCATCAGGATAATTGCCTAAATACTCCTTTTCATATAGCTGCAAAGTGTGGGTATGACGGAATACTGTCAATGTTTATAAAAAGAGCTAGTTGCAATATTAATGACTTAGATGGAGATTTTTATACACCATTACATTTAGCGGTTGCCCATGGTCATAAGTCAACGGTAGAAATACTGCTACGGAATAGAGCTAACGTTAATGCTTTAGGTGGTAAACACTGTTGTACTCCACTACATGCTGCGGTTATGAACAATAATAAAGAAATGGTTGAAATACTGCTAAGTAAAGGAGCAAATGTTTGTGTAAGAGCTGATATTGAAGGCCATTTGACTGCACTTGATATAGCGGTTGCAAAGAATAATAAGGAGATAGTGGAGCTATTATTAATACATAGGGGGATAGTAAAAGCAGGAAATAGTTATGGAATATAAAGCTGAATTAGAGAGGTATAATTTATGATAAAGGTAATTAGAACAAATTTCAAAACAGAGTTATTCAATATTATCAAAAGTGTAATCGAAGAAAACAATTGGACACAACAAGAAGCTGCAAATGTGCTGAAACTTGACCAACCAAAGGTATCCTCGATTGTAAATTTGAAAACAAAAGGGTTTAGCGTAGAAAAGATTTTCACTCTTCTGTCTAGGCTAAATTGTGATGTAGAAATTATGGTAAAAAGGAGAGGAAATTTGGATAAAGGAAGTCACTACTAAATTATGGAAATAAATTAATGTGGGGTAAGTCATGAAAGATATTAATAGCGCAATAAAATTAAATAATAATGGTTCAGCTGATTTAAAAGTAACACAACAACAGGAATTATTTCAATTGAAAGAGAAAATAGCACACCATAACTTGTTGTATTATCAAAAGAACAATCCGGAAATTACAGATGCTGAATTTGATGAATTAAAGAAAAAAGCAGCTAAAATAGAAGAGCTGTTTCCAGAATTTAATGAAAACTCTCTAAGCAATGTAGGTGCTGAACCTGATTCGAGGTTTGCCAAAGTACAGCATATAGTACCAATGCTTTCATTAGGTAATGCTTACAATCGAGAAGACATAGAGACATTCTTAACTAAGGCGAAAAAATTCTTGAATATTGATGAATTAGAGGTAATATCTGAACTAAAAATTGACGGGCTGTCATTTTCTGCAATTTATGAGGATGGAATTTTTGTAAGAGCTGGAACTCGTGGTGATGGTTATTTTGGTGAAGACGTAACAAGAAACATCTCAACTATAAAAGATTTGCCTAAGTTTTTGCCAGGCTTGAAGGGGAGATTGGAAATTAGGGGAGAAGTGTACATTGCTAATGAAGACTTTATAAAGCTCAATGTGAATAATGATTTTGCCAATCCACGTAATGCTGCTGCAGGTTCCTTACGACAGTTGGATTCAAATGTTAGTGCCAGCAGACCGCTTAAATATTTTGCATATTCTTTGATTGGTGGAGAAGAAAAGACCCAATTTGCAGTATTAAATAGATTAAAAGAACTTGGGTTTTGTGTAAATGAACATCAACTCTTAGCAAACAGTTTGGATGAAATGTTACAGTTCTATAGTAGGATATATAATTGCCGTTGTGATTTAGGGTTTGACATAGACGGTTTGGTTTATAAAATTAATAATCTAGGATTACATAGCAAATTAGGGAATACCAATCAGTACCCAAGATGGGCCATAGCTCATAAATTTCCTGCTGCTTATGGTAAAACTAAAATTGAAAAGATAATTGTTCAAGTTGGACGTACTGGCATTTTAACACCAGTTGCTCAATTAGCCAGTATCAATATCGGAGGGGTATTAGTCAGTCGAGCAAGCCTTCATAATTATGATGAGATAAAACGCAAGGATATAAGAGAGGGAGACGTTGTCACTGTAATTAGAGCTGGTGACGTGATACCTTATATTGCTGGAGTCGATAAAAGTGCTCGCTCTTCCAATGCACCTGAATTTGTATTTCCCAAAATTTGCCCTGAGTGTGGTAGTCGGACAATAAAAGTTGAAGAAGAATCAGCTATAAGATGTTCCGGCGAATTTACTTGCAAAGCTCAACTTATTGAAAAGTTAAAATATTTCGTTTCTCAAGAAGCTTTTAACATAGTCGGCCTCGCTGATAAGCAGATCGAGTTTTTCTATAATATTGGCCTTATTCAGCAAGTTTCAGACATATTTATGTTAGAAGAAAAATTAAAAGAGTTTGACTTGGAAACATATAATGGATGGGGACCAAAATCTATAGCAAATTTGTTGAATTCCATTAATAGTAGAAGAACAATCAGCCTCGATAAGTTTATATGTTCACTAGGCATTAGGTTTATTGGACAGTATGTGTCAAAATTGCTTGCGGATTACTATGTTTCCTTTGAAAATTGGTACAACTCTATGGTCAAACTACAAAGCTACGATTCTTTTTCTGAGCTCAATGAGATAAAAGGCGTAGGTGAGAAAATTGCCGAATCTATAAGATCATTCTTCTCCAATCAGCAAAACGTAAATATGTTAAATAATCTTGTGCGCCACCTGAAGATTACCCCAGCTGATAACAATAAACGTAGTGCAGCCATAAGCGGTAAGGTGGTTGTTTTTACTGGTACACTTTTAACCCTAAGTAGAACCGAAGCAAAAGAACAAGCTGAATCTCTGGGTGCAAAGGTAAGTTCAGGTGTGAGCAGCAATACAGATTTTCTAGTTGTTGGAAATGAGCCTGGTTCAAAGTACAAAAAAGCAATGGAGCTTGGTATAAAAGTGCTCAGCGAGGAAGAGTGGTGCGAACTAGTTAATTCTCATTGATTTATATAAAGTTTCTGTTAATTTAATATTAATTTTGACATAATAACAAGATTAATGGAAACGTTAAATACTACTAACGCTAATACAAAAGAAATATTGGTACAAATGATAAATAAAGCAATAGATGATAACCAATGGAACAGTAAAAAAGCCGCATATGCATTACAAACCCCTCTTGCAGATATTTCTCTGATTAAAAGATTAAACACTGCAAACTTTTCATTGGATAAGCTTCTTATGCTTTTGGTAAGACTAGATTTTGAAGTTAAGATTTTAATAAATAGTAAGAAAACAACTTCATAACGCTAGCATAAAACCATGCGAAAATGGAGAATATATTTACCGGGCTTATAAGTGGATTTATAGAGGTAATAGCAAAAGACAAGAGATTGACCATCCAAGCCTAAAACGGTGTTCTAATGGCGCGTAAAACAGTCAGTTTAAAAATGAATACACCTGAAACTTGAAATTAGACATAAATTTACTATTAATGAGAGCTGCAGCTAAATATTATCATCTATTATAGCAACAAACACCGCTTTCTATTGAAATCTTTCTGCTAAAAAAAGTTGAATACTATTTTCAAGTATTTTATAATAGAAATGTGGCAGATTAACAAGCCTGTCCTCTCGATGGTAGGTAATCGTTATTGAGCGTAAAGGCTCTTGTTTTTTAGGAGGTTAATCTTCCACACTGAAAAAATGAATTTGCTTATTAGGCTTTTTAGCTACTTTGCAGAGCTACTTATAAAAATGATGTTTGTCTAAGTTAAGCAAGAAACACAACAAAAACGTTGAACATTTATCATAAATGATGTATAATTATTAATGGTTTTTCAGGTATATTGGCCATGGCTATTTCTAAGTTTCTAGACCCAAAATGTGATCTAACCTTTAAGCGAATCTTTGGTACTGAAAAAAATCAAAATATTCTTATCCATTTTTTAAATGATATTTTGGGGTTCGGTGAGGAAAATGCAATACAAGAAGTGGAGTTTCTTAGTACTATTATGAATCCCGAGATTGCTTCTGATAAACAAAGTATAGTTGATATTCTTTGCAAGGATTCAAGTGGTGCGAGATATGTTGTTGAAATGCAGGTTGCTAGAGATAAGGGTTTTGAAAAACGCGCTCAATTATATGCTGCTCAAGCTTACTCAAGACAATTAGATAAATCTGGTAATTACATTGATTTAAAGATAGTTTATTTCATAGCTGTTTCCAATTGTAACTTGTTTCCTGAAGAGATTGATTACTTATCTACTCACAATATACGCGATATCAAAACCAATGGACATTACTTAAAAGATTTGCAGTTTATCTTTATTGAGCTACCTAAATTTCCTAAAAGTGAAGTAGAGCAACTAGAAAACATAGTAGAACGTTGGTGTTATTTCTTTAAATACGCAGAAGATACAACAGATGAAGACCTAAAGAAGATTGCTGAACAAGCACCAATAATAAAGTTAGCGTACGATGAATTAGATAGGTTTAGCTGGGATAAAAAAGATCTAGCAGCATATGAAGAAAGAATTTTGAGTGTACAGAAAGAGGCAGCTATTTGGGAACAACGGCTTGATGATGCTAAAGATGAAGGCAAAAAAGAAGGTAGGGAAGAAGGCAGAGAAGAAGGTAGAAAAGCAGAGAAAATTGAAGTCGCAAAGGCAATGCTTATTGATAGCATGGATGTCGATACAGTTGCTAGGTTAACTGGATTACCTATTGATGAGATTAAGAAACTTCAAAAAGAAAGTATCCATTAAATTTGCAATCAATTTTATTCGTTAACCATACTGATATATAAAAATCTTAATTTTAACTAGAACGGAAATAACTTATTATTAAATACATACAAGTCACAGAAGAAAGAAGCAGAAAAAATTGAAATAACAGCAGATTTATTTTGAATTTGGCATACCTACTTGATATAATAGATTAAGCTAAAGTGAGGTATGATGAATATTTTTATATTACATGAAGACCCAGTAATTGCAGCGCAAATGTTGTGTGATAAGCATGTGGTAAAGATGGTGTTGGAAACTGCTCAATTATTAAGTAGTGTTTTTGGGTAGCAAAAGAGTCAGGTCCGTTAGTAAGCATTACAGATAAGAGTATATCAGTTCCATATAAACTTACTCACAAAAATCACCCTTGTTCTGTATGGGCAAGAGAATCAAAAGAAAATTTCGATTGGTTAATAACCCACGGAAAAGAATTATGTAAAGAGTATACTTACCGGTATAAAAAAGAGCATAAGTCAGAAAAAGTAATAGATTGGTGTGATAGTAATAAAAATTTGCTCATTTTTCAATCAACTGATATGCAAGCTTTTGTACAAGCACTACCAGAGCAACATAAATGTAATGATGCTGTAGAAGCTTATAGAAAATATTATCTGCAGGAAAAAATGAGATTTGCTAAATGGGAGAAAGGCAGAGCAAAGCCGGATTGGGTAACAGAGCAACCTACTACGTCAGTGTCTGATGTCAAAGTTGCGGCAACTCATCAAGCTATAGAGAGACCAAAAAGAAGGTAGAGAGGAAGGTTAAATGAGAGCTAAAGCAACAAGCTCACTTAGTCCAGTACATGTATAGATGTTATATAGCTATGCCTTTCCCCTGATGAAATACAAAAATTGCAAAAAAGACTCTTTAGCCACTTCAGCGTGAACGTTATCCAAGTTATTGAGCTACTGTTCTTAGCAGTTGTTTCACTAGCCTTTTCCTTTCATCAATTAAATCAACTGACTTGATGTACTTTTCTTTAATTTTCTCCATTTCCTTTTCCCGTTCTTTAATGCTATCACGAATGACTTCAGTTGAATATTTACTTTTTCCGCTTTCAAGTTCTGATTTTAATCTTCTGATCTTATATTCCAATCCGTCAAATTTTTCATACTTTTTTAGAAGCTCAATCATACTGCTTATTTCAGAAAGTAGCTCTTCTTCCTTTGTCTTTTTTGTAATCAAAGAAAGCAGAAACTTATCTATTTCATAGTCAACCTCTGACCGATTTGCAAATAACTCTATGGGATCTTCGTCAAACTTAAAATCACACAAAAATCTGCAAAACCCTATCTTCCTTTCAAGGTAATTTTTCATATCCTTCGAAAGATTCAACTCTTCATAACCCTTTGATAGCAATTTTACCAAACCCTTTAGATCTACCTTTCCTTCAAAATCACTCGACAGTAGCACTATCAATACGTGTTTAACCAACTCAACATCATCTGATTTGATTGCTTGGTAAAGCGCTTCTTCTTTATTTTCTCTTAAGTCGTAGAGTTTCGATGAATCACCAAGACTAAACAGATAATTGGTTAACCCATCTCTCTCTACTACGATATTTGCTTCCTTAAGCGGATTTTCATCGTCAAAGGATTCAAGCAACTCTTTTTCACTTACTTCTTCCATTGCAACTGCAGCCTCACTCAGTTTTTTTAGCTGATCAATGTCGTTACTTTCAATTGCTACTTTTGCTTCCTCCATTACCTGCCTATAAAGTTCTTGTTTCCCTTTATTATTCAAGCTTTCACAATGTTTTTTGACTTCTAGAGATGTCTGCAATAGTAATTTCATAGTTAATCCTTAAATCTTACTACAGTAACTTATTTTCAGCAAAGCTCCTATGATTGTTGTCAATTATAAATTTCATATTTTGTAAAATCTTTAAAAACCCAGTTATTTTTAAGTGTGTAGAAAATTTCTGTCAGCAATTTCTCAGCAGCTCTAAATTGCATAAAAGTCAATAATGATTTTTTGCATTACCCAAAACATTTTCTGATATAAAATTCAGCTCTAATACAATTTTTTATTTATTACTGTGCCATCTGATTCAATCAAAAGTTGTTTCATTGGCAACAAAAACACCAAGTTTTTAATTAATCTTTTTTAAATTAATGTAGCTAATGAATATGTGTATAAGTATGTCCCCACATATTTTAAGTACTTATGCACATATTCATTAGCTTATAAAACTAAGGTTCCATATTTTCCTTCACGATTATTATCCAATAAAAAATTCAAATTTTGTGAAATCTTTAAAAATCCAGTTCTTTTTAAGCGTATAGAAAATGGTTGTCAGGAATTTCCTAGCAGTAGCAATAATGGCCTTAGCAGAACCACGCCTTTTTTTCACATTTTCATAGAAACTTTTCAAGTAAGGACTATAACGTATAGCACGATAACTTCATAATACACCTCCTTCAATTTGTTTTTGTGATTTCAACCTTGCAATTGCTATTTTAGAAGAGCTCTCAATACGTTTTTTTAACTCCAGTTCTTGTTCTAAACTTATCGATATCCAGAACCTTTCACCAATACGTCGTGCATTAATAAACTTACGTTCAATCCAATAACGTACTACGTAATGACTGACATTGAATTTTTCTGCAACTTGTTTCACTGATAACTCTTCTTCAGATTTTTGATTACATAGTGCTGGGATCTTATGTTTAAATCGAATCCATTTCATACTTTTTATAGTAAAAGGATTACCTTTATTTGTTGTCAGCCCCTCTTGGTTTAACAAACTAATAATTTGTTCATCAGTCATTGTTTTCGATAGCTGTCTTATCCGATCAATTATATCATCTGAATGCCTCCATCTGTCATAGGATTTTTTTGGCAATTGCACCTCTAAGTCCTCTATAGCATTTGTTTGCCAGCGTATATGTAGTACTGCTTTTTGTTCACTACGTAGTTTTTCAACAGTAATATCCTTAACTAGAAGTCGTAAAATACGCTTTCGATCTCTTGCACTTGTTGATTCTGCATTCCATAAGCGTGGTAAGTCCTGAGCTAGTGCCAACACTTTCTCTTTTTGTTGTTTTGTAGCTGTAAGTACATCATTTTTCTTATATTCATCATATTGATTCTGTGCTTCTTCCAATGCTATTAAAGCTTCGTTCCAACGTTTCTCCAATGTTCCAGCTACTAGGCGATTTGATGGGTCTACTTCTTCATAACGTCTCTGTGCCAGTTGTACTTCATAATCTGCTCTTTTTATCTGCATTTGCCATTGTTTATCTAGCATGTGACCTCGTTGCTCCAATTCTTCAAATGCTTTTACGGCAATCTCAATTTGCGCAGGTTCCATGACTTCCAATACTCTTTTTACGATAGCTTCATCCAGAGGATTTCCATAAACAGAAAAACAACTCTTACTATCTTCTCCCCACTTCTTTTTCCAATTACATTCATAAACAGCAAGAACACCACCTTTGCTCTTATACCTTACAGTAAGACGACAGCCGCAGTAACTACAAATTAATAATCCCTGCAATAATCCCAATCCTTCTCGTACTGCTGTAGGTAGCATATTCTCTTCTCCACTGGTTTGATTATTTGCTAAAACCTTTTTATTTGCTACATATTCTTCCCACGTTATATAACCTTCGTGGTGGTTTTTTATCATTGTATGCCAGGCTTCTGTCGGTAGGCGAACTACTGTTGTCTTGACCAATCCAGTACTTGATAATTTTTTCTGATATTTAAAGCGACCATAAACATAAGCTCCAGCATAAGAAGGGTTTTTTAATACTGAACATACCCTAGAATGTGTCAGTGCTCCCCATATTAACTTTCCTTTCCAAATACCACCATATGCTCGTTTTGGAAACTGTATTTTGTTCTTACCAAAATGATGTACTACTCCATAAGCACTGCCCTTTTCTTTAAATACTTTAAACAATAATTGAATCACACTTCTTACTTGCTCATTATCGTCAAATCTAGTATTACCTTCATCATCATAGCAAAATCCTACTGGGAGAGGAAATCGAAGCTCTCCTTTCTTAGCCTTATTTACCTTACCTCCTAAAAGTCTAGCACGGATGAAATGCAACTCTGCGTGTGATATCGTTCCTTTTAGCCCAAGTACCAATTGGTCGTTGAAGTCATTAGGATTGTAACAACCATCTTCATCTATAATCAATGTATCTGTTAAAGCACATAATTCCAGTAATCTATGCCAATCACTGCAAGATCTAGATAATCTCGACGCTTCCAGTACAAACACGGCTCCTACTTTTCCCATTGATACATCAGCAACTAATATTTTAAAATCTTCTCGATTATTAGCTTGAGCTCCTGAAATCCCTAAATCATCATCTAAAACTCTTATGGCATTCTGAGACCATCCCATTTGTTGCGCTTTATCTTTCAGTTTATACTGCCTTTCAGTACTCTCCTGATTGAGCCTTACCTGTCCCATTGTTGATTGCCTTAAATAAACGTATGCTGGTTTTAATATATGGTGGTTCTGAATTTTGTGTGCTGTCATTATTAATATCCTCCGTTTTAATCAATTGTTGTTCCACTATTAAATACTCATGCAACATGTTTGCTATACAAATAGCTATCCTGGTAGCATCTACTGATATTACGGAGGTTTTTCCTTCCAATGGCATAATTTCTTTCCTATAATCGTTTCTGTGTTAGTCATTAATCAACCTCTTTGCTATTTTTAGCTTGATCAAGATTGGTAACTAATTTAACTAACTGCTGAAGATGGGAAAACGATAAAATAGGCGATAAATCAGTAAGGGTTTGATAAAGATTAGGATCTGCTTTGTCTGTCCAATCACGTGGAATGCCTACTGTACCACGCGTCAACGTTTTCAAACTAAATATATCCCGATTATTAAAGTTTTTTGTTGATAATATTTGAAAACTTTTCCCCTTCCATGGATGGAATGGATGAGTAATAGTAGCGTATCCCGAATATCGACTGGACTTAGGTGCAGTTAATTCTAACCATGAGCAACCCAAGTACACTGTATTAAAGCAGTGCGTGCCATTTTCGACCCTCGTTTGGTAATCCTTCCAATCGTGCACTGTTGATTAGATTGAGAAACATATGGTACAACTCCAAAATAAGCAGTGAGTTTTTCAGGATCGCGAAAGTCATTAATATCACCAATTGTTGTAATAAAAACAGCTGCAGAAATTACACCAATGCCTTTAATGCTAATGAGATTATAAAATCCAGGAAGCTGTTTAACAAAAGTTTCAATTTCCTTTTCAAGTTTCTTGAGGCTTTCTCGTATAGCTTCTAGGTGATAGCTGATCACTTCAATTTCAACTTTTTCCAAATGACACCAATTATGTTTTTGAATAGCACGTTTAAACCCCGTTTTGGTTGTCAGTGCTTCCTTTTTAATTTTTATTCCGTGGTAATTAAAAAGACTGTGCATTTTGTTAATCAAAGATATCCGTGATTTTACTAACTGTTCTCTTGTTTTAAGAAGAGAAACTAATTGCTGATATTGTGTGTTTTTGCATCTTGCTTCAGGCAGCATATCCTTGCTTAGAAAAAAAGCAATAGCTCTTGCATCATGCTTATCTGTCTTGTGTACAGAACGGCGAATAACTTCGAATTGCAAAGGAGCAATTATTACCACACGCTTGACGTAAGGTAACACTTCATCATAAAAGAAACAGCTGTTACCTGTTGCTTCTAAAGCTACTTCATCTGTTGGCTGAAGATTCTCAATAAAATTGTTTATATCCTGCAAGCGAAACGTGCGAATATATTCTGGTTTTTCTTGCTCTAAATAACAGGCAGTGAAGCTATTTGTATGTAAATCAACTCCAATGTAACGCATACTTTTTCCTCCAATTGCATAATAATATATCAGAGTAGAATATTGCCGGTTGATCCAAACTCCTATACGCGGTCACCGAATTTTATGGGCCGCACGATGGTTTTCGGTGGCAGGTGCGGTTAATCTAAAGTACGAGGTCTTCTTTCACTGCATATAAAAGCAGAGGGAGCCTCAAGCTTTGCCCAACCTGCTACCTATCCACTCTGAGAAGTTATTATCTTCTCATGCTCTCAACCGAGCAATAACTATTCATATCATCTAAAGTAATTTTTTTCTGTCACAATTATGTGATCAATTAACTCTATCTCCATGCTACTGCACGCTAATGATAGGATTTTGGTTAAACTTATATCGTGCTGTGATGGTTTTGCACTTCCTAAGTGGTTGTGTGCTATAACCATTGCAGTTGCTCCTACTAGTAGTGCTCTTTTTATTACTTCTCTCGCATATAGAGGTGTTTTATCTACTGTTCCCTCTTGAGTGTACTCATCGATAATACGAGATTTCTTGTTCAAATAAATAACACGAAAGTTTTCTATACTTAATTGGCCTATTGTTACTCTTAAGTATTCTATCAATTTTTTCTGATTCTCAATTATTGGCAGTTCTTCCAGATCTTCTCTGAGCATTCTTTCAATTGTTTCCCTCACACACATAATACTTGCTATTGCTGAATCATTCATGCCAGTTATACTTTTCAGCTCATGAAAGTCAGCGCTAATCACCTTACCAATACTCTTGAACAGCTCTAATAATCTTTCTGCAACTTCTTTATTTTCCCCATTATTAAATGAAGAATATAAAATAAGCTCCACCAGCTCAAGATCAAGTAATGACGACCTACCTTTGCTTGCTAATACTCTTTTTTCCAGTTCTGTTTTTCTTTTATTTTCACTATTATTCATAAAATTACCTATTTATTAACAACTAAACAAATTCAATTATTTACTCTGCTTTTTAGCATTGGTCGCCATAAAGCCATGGATTTACAAGAAGATCAAGTCATTTTTAAATTTTTTTTGCAATTTTATTTATTAACAATAGTAGTAAATATATTATTCTTTCTTGTATCACTTGCTTAGCATAAATAGTCTTTATAGTGCTTGACTAGTCATAAAAAGCATATTATATTAACCTTTTACTAATAATTGAGGCTATATACTAGATTAAAAATAAGGGGTACTTATGAAAAAGAAAGAATCATCTAATCTAAATCTGCTGTATTTACAGATACGCTGAAAGATATAGCTCAGGGCCTACCGGCTGATTTTTGCGTACATTGTGATAAGGAAATAATTGAAGTTTGTACAGAAGAATAAAGAAAGAATTACAGGGGTCAGCTTGCAACTTTCCACTACCTCCCAGTTGGAAAGGACTTCACAAGCAAGCGGGCTGACCCCTGTAACTCTTTTTTGATTTTTCTATAATCTGCTATGAGCTCTACTATTTCTCTACTCTCTGTACCACTTTCATCATCTTCATGCAAGTCCGAAGACATATCAATAAAAAAGTCCGATACATCAACTGAAAGAACTTTTGCTAACTCATATAACCTACTTGCTGAAATTTTAGCTTCAGCTCTCTCGTATTTCATTATTTGGCTAGATGAAATGCCTAACTTTTCTCCCAACTGCATTGTTGTCAATCCACGTGCTCGCCTCCAGAGTCTTATTTTTTTACCTATTATTATATCAAGAGAGTTCATACCACACTATAACCACTTGAAGAATATATTACAATCCTCTACTGAAAAAATCTACTTGAGTAAAATGTCATGAAATTTACTGTTACTTCACCAACTTCACAATTTGATTTAAGCAATATTAAGGATGTTAGAATTGTATTGGTAAAAATAATCAACACTATAGTACAAAGAGATTCTTGGTCCCAAGAAGAAGTAGCTGAAGTTCTTAAAGTTAATCAACCAACGGTATCTAGATTAAAACATCTAAAAATTTCAAGCTTTTCTTTAGAGCGTATTTTTCTTTTTTTATTGAGATTGAATTGCGATTTAAATTTAGTAATAAATAGACCAGAGTATATAACAACTATAAAAGTACGATCTAACATAAAAAATGTAAGAATAGATATTATGAGCTATATAACAAGCATAATTCTAAGTATCAATTGACTCAGGTAGAGGCAGCAGAGGTCATGCTTATAAATCGTGTGTCCAGGAAAGGCACGTATGTTCAGTGGGAGTCAGACCCACCAGGATAAGAGTCGGAGTCCTGTAGCTAGGGTAGCAATGTGGAGGGAAACCAAAATGTTGAAGCCTACCGACAACGTTATCGTAGGATAATGGCGAATTACTAGGCCGTAGTGAAAACGAACACATAGGTGGCCTCGAAAAGCAAAGTACTGAAGGCTGAACCAACGGTTTACTGGTGAAGGCAAAATAGGCAGTTGAAATGCGGCTGATACAACTGTTCTACTTCAGCGGGGTGTGAGTGATGGCATGGTAATGAGGACATACAAAGCAACTGGAGAAGCCCTCCTCATCCAAAGGAGAAATACCTTGGAGCGGTAGGTTCTATAACTGGAAAACAGGAAATGAACCGAAGATGAGAGGGTGGCGGATGGGTGTGTAGTAGTGATGAAGTGAGGTAACGCTCATGGAGCAAAGGCACCCTACTAGTAGGAATCTTTTAACAAAAGGGAGGTAAAGGTAAAAATGATAAAAATGCCAATTAAATTACAAGACCTGAGAAGAAAGATATATACCAAAGCGAAGGCAGAACCGGAATGGCGATTCTGGGGAATCTATGTTCACGTCTGTAAGATGGAAACACTAGAAGAAGCATATAAGCTGACAAAGAAGAGTAATGGGGCACCAGGAATTGATAAGGTGACATTCGAATCGATAGAAGCAGAAGGCTTAGAAAAGTATCTCCAACAAATAAGACACGAACTAATAACCAAAACCTATAGCCCAAATAGGAACCGTAGGAAGGAAATACCAAAAGCTGGAGGAAAACTCAGAGCATTGAACATACCCATGGTTAGAATTAACTGCACCTAAGTCCAGTCGATATTCGGGATACGCTACTATTACTCATCCATTCCATCCATGGAAGGGGAAAAGTTTTCAAATATTATCAACAAAAAACTTTAATAATCGGGATATATTTAGTTTGAAAACGTTGACGCGTGGTACAGTAGGCATTCCACGTGATTGGACAGACAAAGCAGATCCTAATCTTTATCAAACCCTTACTGATTTATCGCCTATTTTATCGTTTTCCCATCTTCAGCAGTTAGTTAAATTAGTTACCAATCTTGATCAAGCTAAAAATAGCAAAGAGGTTGATTAATGACTAACACAGAAACGATTATAGGAAAGAAATTATGCCATTGGAAGGAAAAACCTCCGTAATATCAGTAGATGCTACCAGGATAGCTATTTGTATAGCAAACATGTTGCATGAGTATTTAATAGTGGAACAACAATTGATTAAAACGGAGGATATTAATAATGACAGCACACAAAATTCAGAACCACCATATATTAAAACCAGCATACGTTTATTTAAGGCAATCAACAATGGGACAGGTAAGGCTCAATCAGGAGAGTACTGAAAGGCAGTATAAACTGAAAGATAAAGCGCAACAAATGGGATGGTCTCAGAATGCCATAAGAGTTTTAGATGATGATTTAGGGATTTCAGGAGCTCAAGCTAATAATCGAGAAGATTTTAAAATATTAGTTGCTGATGTATCAATGGGAAAAGTAGGAGCCGTGTTTGTACTGGAAGCGTCGAGATTATCTAGATCTTGCAGTGATTGGCATAGATTACTGGAATTATGTGCTTTAACAGATACATTGATTATAGATGAAGATGGTTGTTACAATCCTAA
Organism: Wolbachia endosymbiont of Folsomia candida; assembly: GCF_001931755.2. NCBI lineage: Bacteria > Pseudomonadati > Pseudomonadota > Alphaproteobacteria > Rickettsiales > Anaplasmataceae > Wolbachia > Wolbachia endosymbiont of Folsomia candida. Next base: position 365,226 of record NZ_CP015510.2, on the reverse strand, counting down.
TGACTTCAACGACCAATTGGTACTTGGGCTAAAAGGAACGATATCACACGCAGAGTTGCATTTCATCCGTGCTAGACTTTTAGGAGGTAAGGTAAATAAGGCTAAGAAAGGAGAGCTTCGATTTCCTCTCCCAGTAGGATTTTGCTATGATGATGAAGGTAATACTAGATTTGACGATAATGAGCAAGTAAGAAGTGTGATTCAATTATTGTTTAAAGTATTTAAAGAAAAGGGCAGTGCTTATGGAGTAGTACATCATTTTGGTAAGAACAAAATACAGTTTCCAAAACGAGCATATGGTGGTATTTGGAAAGGAAAGTTAATATGGGGAGCACTGACACATTCTAGGGTATGTTCAGTATTAAAAAACCCTTCTTATGCTGGAGCTTATGTTTATGGTCGCTTTAAATATCAGAAAAAATTATCAAGTACTGGATTGGTCAAGACAACAGTAGTTCGCCTACCGACAGAAGCCTGGCATACAATGATAAAAAACCACCACGAAGGTTATATAACGTGGGAAGAATATGTAGCAAATAAAAAGGTTTTAGCAAATAATCAAACCAGTGGAGAAGAGAATATGCTACCTACAGCAGTACGAGAAGGATTGGGATTATTGCAGGGATTATTAATTTGTAGTTACTGCGGCTGTCGTCTTACTGTAAGGTATAAGAGCAAAGGTGGTGTTCTTGCTGTTTATGAATGTAATTGGAAAAAGAAGTGGGGAGAAGATAGTAAGAGTTGTTTTTCTGTTTATGGAAATCCTCTGGATGAAGCTATCGTAAAAAGAGTATTGGAAGTCATGGAACCTGCGCAAATTGAGATTGCCGTAAAAGCATTTGAAGAATTGGAGCAACGAGGTCACATGCTAGATAAACAATGGCAAATGCAGATAAAAAGAGCAGATTATGAAGTACAACTGGCACAGAGACGTTATGAAGAAGTAGACCCATCAAATCGCCTAGTAGCTGGAACATTGGAGAAACGTTGGAACGAAGCTTTAATAGCATTGGAAGAAGCACAGAATCAATATGATGAATATAAGAAAAATGATGTACTTACAGCTACAAAACAACAAAAAGAGAAAGTGTTGGCACTAGCTCAGGACTTACCACGCTTATGGAATGCAGAATCAACAAGTGCAAGAGATCGAAAGCGTATTTTACGACTTCTAGTTAAGGATATTACTGTTGAAAAACTACGTAGTGAACAAAAAGCAGTACTACATATACGCTGGCAAACAAATGCTATAGAGGACTTAGAGGTGCAATTGCCAAAAAAATCCTATGACAGATGGAGGCATTCAGATGATATAATTGATCGGATAAGACAGCTATCGAAAACAATGACTGATGAACAAATTATTAGTTTGTTAAACCAAGAGGGGCTGACAACAAATAAAGGTAATCCTTTTACTATAAAAAGTATGAAATGGATTCGATTTAAACATAAGATCCCAGCACTATGTAATCAAAAATCTGAAGAAGAGTTATCAGTGAAACAAGTTGCAGAAAAATTCAATGTCAGTCATTACGTAGTACGTTATTGGATTGAACGTAAGTTTATTAATGCACGACGTATTGGTGAAAGGTTCTGGATATCGATAAGTTTAGAACAAGAACTGGAGTTAAAAAAACGTATTGAGAGCTCTTCTAAAATAGCAATTGCAAGGTTGAAATCACAAAAACAAATTGAAGGAGGTGTATTATGAAGTTATCGTGCTATACGTTATAGTCCTTACTTGAAAAGTTTCTATGAAAATGTGAAAAAAAGGCGTGGTTCTGCTAAGGCCATTATTGCTACTGCTAGGAAATTCCTGACAACCATTTTCTATACGCTTAAAAAGAACTGGATTTTTAAAGATTTCACAAAATTTGAATTTTTTATTGGATAATAATCGTGAAGGAAAATATGGAACCTTAGTTTTATAAGCTAATGAATATGTGCATAAGTACTTAAAATATGTGGGGACATACTTATACACATATTCATTAGCTACATTAATTTAAAAAAGATTAATTAAAAACTTGGTGTTTTTGTTGCCAATGAAACAACTTTTGATTGAATCAGATGGCACAGTAATAAATAAAAAATTGTATTAGAGCTGAATTTTATATCAGAAAATGTTTTGGGTAATGCAAAAAATCATTATTGACTTTTATGCAATTTAGAGCTGCTGAGAAATTGCTGACAGAAATTTTCTACACACTTAAAAATAACTGGGTTTTTAAAGATTTTACAAAATATGAAATTTATAATTGACAACAATCATAGGAGCTTTGCTGAAAATAAGTTACTGTAGTAAGATTTAAGGATTAACTATGAAACTACTATTGCAGACATCTCTAGAAGTCAAAAAACATTGTGAAAGCTTGGATAATAAAGGGAAACAAGAACTTTATAGGCAGGTAATGGAGGAAGCAAAAGATGCGACTGAAAATCATGATATTGATAAGCTGAAAAAACTTAGTGAAATTGTAGTTGTGATAGAAGAAGTCTGCGATAGAGGAGTACTTAAGGATTTTGATGATGAAAACCCACTGAAGGAAGCAAATATCGTAGTAGAGAGCGATGGGTTAACCAATTATCTGTTTAGTTTTGGTGATTCATCGAAACTCTACGACTTAAGAGAAAATAAAGAGGAAGCGCTTTACCAAGCAATCAAATCAAATGATGTTGAGTTAGTTAAGCACGTATTGATAGTTCTACTGTACGGTGATTTTGAAGGAAAGGTAGATCCAAAGGGTTTGGTAGCATTGCTAGAAAAGGCTTGCGAAGAGTTGAACCTTTCAAAGGATATGAAAAATTACCTTGAAAAGAAGATAAGGTTTTGCAGCTTTTTGTGTAATTTTAAGTTTGACAAAGATCCCATAGAGTTATTTGCAAATCGGTCAGAGGTTGACTATGAAATAGATAAGTTTCTGCTTTCTTTGATTACAAAAAAGACAAAGGGAGAAGATCTACTTTCTGATATAAATAACATGGTAGAGCTTCTCAAGAAACATGAAAAATTTGAAGAGCTAGAATACAAGGTAAGAAGGCTAAAGTCAGAACTTGAAAGCGGAAAAAGCAAATATCCAACTGAAGTAATACAATCCAGCATTAAAGAACGGGAAAAGGAAATGCTTGAGATCGAAGAAAAATATATTAAGCCAGTTAATTTGGTAGATGAAAGGGAAAGGTTAGTGAAGCAACTGTGTTTCAAGAAAGCTTGATTGTTTTGAGGTAGTGTTGGTTATAGTTCTCTTTACAGTAGCAATGCTCTGTCTAATTTAAAATATTGGTGGTATTAAGTTTGGAGATGACCTTTTTACATGACCATAGGAAGCCATTCTGGACTCAGATCGTATTTATGTATCTCTATATAAGTACCTCTATAACTGCCCTTAAAACCCCAATACCGAAAAAGAAAAAATTGGATTTAATGATATTCTAATATTTACACTAATATGGCTAATATACTAGCAGGTATTATTGATTAATTAAAAATTACAGCGTTTTATCTTCCTTTAGCTGTTTTATATAACCCAAAAGTTATCCATCTGTAAGAATTTAGTGAGTATTCTCCTTTTGAAGTTTTTTGATTTCGTCAGCAGATAGTCCAGTGAATTTAGCAATGGTGTTAATATCCATATTATCAGCAAGCATTGACTTTGCTACTTCGATTTTACCACGTTCTTCACCGATTTGGATGCCTTCCGTTTTAGCAGACTGAACTTCATGTTGTAAAACAACAGATTCATCACGGAGACGTTTAGCTTCATGGTTATACTCCATCAGTTCCTGATCAGACCAATAATATTGATTTAGCGCATCACAAGCCTTTTTGATTATAGGATATTTCTCAAATACTTTCTCTCTGTCTTCCTCTTCTATTTCTGTTGCATACCTAAAGAACCAGCACCATTTTGATACAGCATCATCTAATTCATCCTCTTTAGTTTTATTAGATTTAGGTAACTCTATGAAAGTAAAGTGGAAGTCTTTTAGGTCATGTTCATAGCTTTTTCTGTCTAAAATAGCATGGTCAGACTTATACTCTGGCTTATCAGGAAATATAATGTAATCGACAATGGCAATAAAGATAACTTCTTTAAGATCATGGTATTGATCACCAACATGAGCTTGATCGCAGTAAGCATGAGCAGCATAGTATTGAGCTCTTTTTTCAAAACCAGGATATTTAGTAACTTGTAACTCAACAATATATTGAATACCTAGAAAGTCGGTACATAGTATATCAACAATACTTTGCTTTTTAGAAATAATCTCAGGATTTTGAACAGTCTGTGAAAAAATAACTTTTATAATTTGAGACTCGCCAGTAAGGTTAAGGACATCATTTAAAAAGTGAACAAGAATATCTTTATTCTTCTCAGAGCCGAAGACTTTTTTGAAGGAAAGGTCATTTTTTGGATTAAGCAGCTTTGAAAGTACCATAATAACAAGGATAAATTTTTATTATTATACACTATATTTATAGTAATAGCAAGTTGACAATACAAAGCTTATAAAGTAAAATTATGGGCTAAATAAGGTGGAATATTATGGCTTCTAATAGAGAATTAAATGAAGATCTACTTTATGCTGCAGGAATATATAGTCTTAATAGGGTCAAAGAACTAGTGGAAAAAGGGGCTGATTGTAAGGCTAGTGATCATCACGGTGATACACCACTGCACTATGCTGCTGAATCAGGTAAGTTGGAAAAAGTAAGATATCTTGTAGAAGAGAAAGGGTGCGATGTTACAGCTGTAAATAATTGTGGTTCAACACCTTTACATAGAGCTGCAAGGTGGGGTTCATTGGAGATAGTAAAGTATCTCGTAGAAAAGGGTGCTGATGTTGTATCTGGTATTGATCATGGTAAAACTCCTTTGCATGAAGCTGTTGCTGTAGGAAACTTAGATATAGTGAAATACCTAATGAAAAAAGGATTTGATCTAAAAGCTGCTGAAAATGGTAGTTTAACTCCTATGCATAGTGCTGCTTTTCATAATCATCTAGAAGTATTAAAATATTTAGTAGAAGAAGGTGCTAATATTAATGCTACCAATCAAGGTGGGTGGTCTGCTCTACATGAAGCTGCAGGTCAGGGTTATTTAAGTATAGTGGAATATCTTGTAGAAAGAGGTGCTAACCTTAATGCTAATAGATGGGGAGAAACACCCCTACACTGTGCTGCTAAGAAAGGAAAATTTGATGTAGTAAAATATCTGATAGAAAAAGGTGCTGATTTTAAAACAACTAGCAACAATGGTGATACTCCCCTAAGCTTGGCTAGTGAAGAAGGTCATTCAGATATAATGAAATATATGATGGAGAAAGGAGCTTGATTTAAAGTACAGGAGGAATTTAGAATTATGATTTCTACCAAACATTTAAATGAAGAGCTATTTTATGCTGTAAAACAAGGTAATCTCAATAGTGTCAAAGAATGTATTGGTAAAGGGGCTGATTTTAAAGCTATCACTAAATATGGTAATACTACTCTACACTTGGCTGCTTACTGGGGAAACTTGGATGTAGTACAATATCTTATAGAAATAGGGATTGATATAAATGCTATAGCTAAGGATGGTAACACTTCTTTGCACTTAGCTGTCAGAGATAGTGAGTGGGATATAGCAAAATATTTAATAGAGCAAGGTGCTGACTTTAACATTATCGATAGTGATGGCAATATTCCTCTACACTGGAGTGTAAGAAATGGTGGGTTGGATGTAGTAAAATACTTTGTAGAAAAAGGTGTTGATTTGAATACTACTGACAGTGATGGCTTGACTGCTATGGATCTGGCTGCTGCAACTCATAACTTTGACATAGTTAAATATCTTAGTAAGAAGGGTTGCAATTTGAATGGTTTGTTAAAAAAGCTTAGGTTAAAAATGGATGCTTAGACTTTAAAGGCCATGCCTAATAGTTATGGATAAAAATTTTTAGATAGAAAATAGTAATTTATATAAATACAAATTTGGTTTTGTTATCATTCTCACTGCAATGGTGAATTTAGACTTAATTTCTAATTTCAAGTGTATTCATTTTTAAACTGGCTCTTTTATATCACTTTAGAGCACCGCTTTAGGGTTGGATGGTCATTTATCTTATCTTTTGTTATAGCCACTATAAATGCATCTAAAGGCCCAATACGTAAATCTTCCATTTTTGCATGATTTTATGCTAAGGCAGAAGTCGCTGTAAGTTCAAAATATTCAACTTGTTTTATAGCCTCTTTAATATTAATTGAAATTGTTACCCTGTAATCTAATCTCACTAAAAAAGTTAAAAGCCTCGCTAATGAAAAATTTGCAGCTTTTGACCTTCTAATGCGTGAAATGTCTGAGAGAGCTGTCTGTAATATATGTGCTGTTTCTTTGCTGCTCCATTTATTATCATCTATTGCTTTATTTATCATTTGTACCAATATTTCTTTTGTATTAGTGTTAGTAATATTTAAAATTTCCATTTATCTTATTATTATATCAAATTATTATATCAAAATTAATATGAAATTAACAGAAGCTTTATATAAATCAATGAAAACTAGCTAGTTTGCACAACTGATCCTCAGTTAATATTTTTATACCTAACTCTAAAGCTTTCTTGTACTTGGATTCAGGCTTATCTCCAACAACTAGGAAGTGCGTGCTACGCGATACGTCTGAAGTAACTTTTCCACCTAGAGATTCTACTTTTGCCTTAGATTCGTTTCTGTCCATCGTTGATAAACTTCCGGTAAAAACAATAATTTTTCTACTTAAAGGGGAACTATTTCTGTTGTTGTCCATTGGAAGAATTTTCAAATGAGACACAAGATTATTTAACATATTTATGTTTTGCTGATCGGAAAAGAATGATCTGATAGATTCGGCAATTTTCTCTCCAATGCCCTCTATACTCATTAACTCAGAGAAAGTCTCATAGTATTGCAGCTTAATCATCGAGTTATGCCAATTTTCACAAGAAACGTAATGCTTTGCTAGTAGTTTTGCTGTACCTTGAGCAATGTATCTAGTTCCCAAAGAAGATATAAATCTATCCAAACTTACTGTTTTTTTGCTATTAATGGAATTAAGTAGATTAGCTATAGATTGCTTTCCCCAACCATGTTGTTCTTCCAAGTTAAATTCATTTAGCCGCTCTTCTAGGGTGAAAATATCTGGGATTTGCTTAATTAAGCCAATGTCATAGAAAAATTCTATTTGTTTATCTCCAAGCCCAACTATGGCAAAAGCTTCCTTGGAAACAAAATATTTTAACTTTTCTATTGTTTGAGCTCTACAGAATTCACCTGATCATCTTATTGCTGCTTCACCTTCAACCTTTTGTACGCTACTTTCACATTCTGGACAAACTTTAGGAAATACAAATTCAGGCGCGTTGGGAGAGCGAGCGCTTTTATCTACTTCTACAATTTTAGGTATTACATCACCTGCTCGTGCAACTGTTACAATATCGCCTTCTCTGGACGCACAATAGGTAAAAAATTAATCAGGTATATTGAACTGCAATTTTGCAAAACGCATCTATAACTTTGTGATTGGATTCTATCATAGCTTGAGCTTCATGCTGTAGGTACTTAATATTGTACAGTAATAGATATTATTAAAACATTTACCTATTTTATAACTTTAGTTAAAAAACCAAAAGTTAATTCTTTTTTTTATCAAGAAAATTAACAATTAGTATCAATATCAAAGTGAAGATAGAAATGTGCTTAATAGACTAGATAGAATTAAGCTAAACTATTTTTATTATATCCACAATTAAGATCTACAGCGACAGGCAAAATGTTTAATACCAAGTTGCTAAGAACTGCTTCAATATTTATTAACAATAGTTTACTGATCTACATTTTTTATGGCATAATATCTATCTTAATGGAGTTTTTTTTACTAGAATTACAAAAAAATTATCCATGTGTCTCTAAATCCACTAAAATTATGTAATTAATCCACATCTGGTATAATAATGCCACTTTTACCTTTGTGAAAAACAATTGATAGAAGATGGAACACTCTAAATCTTTTATGCAGTGAGGTTATATGAAAGCGTAATAGCAGTTTGTTGGGGAAGTTTTATGTGTTATATGTTGAAAGCTTATTTTGTTGGAGTTGTTTGGTTTATACTCAGCTTACTTAGCAGCGTGGCTATGGAACACTCTAAATCTTTTATGCAGTGAGGTTATATGAAAGCGTAATAGCAGTTTGTTGGGGAAGTTTTATGTGTTATATGTTGAAAGCTTATTTTGTTGGAGTTGTTTGGTTTATACTCAGCTTACTTAGCAGCGTGGCTAATGATACTATATCAAAATATCTAGGTTTATACCTACAAAGTTTTGAAGTAATTTTTTTCCGCTTTTTATTCAGCACTATTACTCTTATACCTTTTATGTTTTACTACGGAATAAAGACTTTTAAAACAAGTCAAATATCTATTCAGATAGCTAGAGGAGTATTGTTATTTTGTGGAATGACCTTGTGGACCTATGGGTTGACTATTTGGCCTATAGTAACTGCAACAATTATAAGCTTCTCTATACCATTATTTATTATACTTCTTGCAATACCTTTACTCAATGAAAATATAATTTGGCAAAGATGGGTAGTCACTGTTATTGGTTTTGCCAGTATTGCTATTACTACAAAAGCTTATAGTAAAGATTGCGACCCTAAAATTCTTATTTTCATTGTATCTGCATTCATCTTTGCTATATTAGACATACTTAATAAGAAACTTGTGATCAAGGAATCAGTAATAAGTATGTTATTTTATTCAGCTCTAACAACAACTGTTTTTTCTGCTGTACCTTTGCTATTTTATTGGCATATGCCTTCTTTGTTAGAATTAGTTCTGCTATTTATCTTAGGGGTTAATTCAAATTTAATTCTGTTTTTCGTATTAAAGGCTTTTACCTTTGCTGACGCTACTGCTCTTGCACCATATAGATACATAGAACTAATAATTTCTGTAGTAGTAACATACATGATGTTTAATGAATTACCTGATAAAAGTGCTTTGTATGGTACTTTAATATTAATACCATCAACTTTGTTTATAGTTTATTCAGAGAATAAAATAATTAAGGGTATGAAGTAAGTTATGGTATTTTAGATAGATGGACTGCGTTGAGAGATATTGGGGAGTAGTAATAATGTATGTAACTATTGTAGGGATAGGATATGTGGGTTTAGTATCTGGTGTTATGTTATCAGAACAGGGTCATAGCGTTGATTGTATTGATATAAGTACTCGAAAGATTGATTCATTAAGGTCAGGGAAAATTCCCATATATGAGCCTGGATTAGCAGACTATCTAGAAAACAATATAAAATTACAAAGAATAAGATTTTTCGATTCATATTCTCAAGTTAATCCTAACACAGAAGTAGTATTTATAGCTGTAGATACCCCATCAGACTCTCTAGGTAGTGCAAATTTAAAGAATGTGTATAAGTCAGTAAGTGAAATTTCTAAAAGAGTTACTCAAGATTGTTTAATAGTTATAAAGTCAACTGTTCCTCCTGGCACTACAGAAAATATATATAATTGCTTACTTAATGAGGGCTATAACCGTGATGTAGGAGTTAATCCAGAATTTCTTAAGCAAGGCTCTGCGGTATCAGACTTTTTACATCCAGATCGAATAATAATAGGAGTAAAAACCAAGCAGGCTAGAGTAAAGCTAGAAGCTATATATAGGTCATTCACAGATAGAAATATTCCGTTAATAGTCACTGATACAGTTACTGCTGAAATGATAAAGTATGCTTCTAATGCCTTTCTAGCTACAAAAATTGCTCTTATAAATGAGATAGCAGGTTTATGTGAGACATTAGGAGCAGATATTGATCTTTTATCTGATGGTATAGGGATGGATCACAGGATAAACAAAGAATTTTTAAAAGCTGGGCCAGGTTTTGGAGGATCTTGTTTCCCTAAAGACATATCAGCTTTAATAAGACTTGCGGAAAAGCATAATGTAAGGTTGCAAATTTTACACTCTGTAAATGAATCCAATTTTAATCATATCATTAACATTGCTAAAAAGATAGAGACTGTACTAAATGGTGTACAAAACAAAAGAATAGCTATATGGGGACTAACATTTAAATCTGGTACTGACGATATTAGGAACAGTCCAGCTGTAGCTATTGCAAAACTATTAGCAAGTAATAATGCTAAAATCACTGCCTATGATCCAGTTGGAACAAATAATGCCAAACAAGTTCTAAAGGATATAGAGTATACCAACAATGCTACAGAAGCAGCAAGGGATGCAGAAGCTTTGTTGTTGTTAACGGAGTGGGAAGAGTTTAAAAATCAAGATTTTATAATTTTAAAAGATGTTATGGCTATACCTAATATTTTTGACTTTCGTAACTTGTTAGATAGCGAACTATTGCTAAGGTACGGTTACAATGTTTACTCTATAGGCAAAAAGGCTAAGCTTATCTGCGAAGTCTAACGTTAATAGATGCTCTTTATATTAACTTTGTGTAGTTGTTTGGAATTTCTGCTTGATAATACGAAAAAGCAAACAGATGCAACAGCAGAACAAATAAAAAAGAATGTGAACATCATGTTGTGACCAAAATATTCCACCAGTAACCCTAAAACTACACATGAAAATATTGAACTTGCAATATATCCAAATAACCCTGTCAAGCTTACAATTGTACATACATTATTTTGTGGAGCAATGTCTACAGCTATGACACCTGTTAGTACTTGTATCCCAAATATAAAAAATCCTGACAGAGCTGCCCAAAAACTCATAAGAACTACGTTTTGGCAAAAGTTCATTACAATAAAAGTAAGTGCTATGCTTAACATGTAAAGTAATGCCAGCAAGCTTCTATTTTGAGAGAAATACATATCGCTAACTCTTCCCGTGATTAAAGTTCCAAGAATTCCACCTAAATCATATACACCTGTTATTAATGAGGATTGTAAAAGAGAAATCTGTAATCTATCTTGCAAAATTATAGGAAACCAAAAAAAGATTCCCATTTTAATAATATAAGTGCAAAAAGTGGCATAACATAGAAACCATATAGGATTTGGTACTCTTGCACAAATGTGAGGTTTCTGTATTTTATAAATAGCAAGATGATACTTCTTCTCGTGGTACGCTTTTATTGTTATGTAAATTCCAAAAAATAAACATAGAAGACCAGAATATAAAAATGCACTTTTCGCACCATGTATTTTAATTATGCTTGGTAACGCAATTAAAGTAAGGCAAGAACCAAGTTGCTGAGATACACTCATAACTCCCCACAATGATGCAATTGAAGAGATACTAGAATTTGTAACCATAAACTTAGTAATAGCTGGCCATCCTACTCCTTGTGCACAAGCTAACAATATTAATGTTAACAGCAATAAGGTTAGGTTATTATATAATAGGACTATACCAATGGTTGATAATCCAGTTACAACATTGCATAATCCAAACATAAATAACGGATGATTTTTGAAGTCCATTATTATCCCGTTAACAAATTTTGAAACTCCGTAAAAAAAAGAAAAGCATGCAAAAAAATAGCTTAATTTTACATGATTCATGAATTCATTATCTATTAACAGTGGTAGAGCAATTGGTATACTTTGTCTTGATAAATAAAGTAGCACATATCCACAAAAAAACAGTAAATACTGAAAGAATATACAGTTCACACCTATTTCCAAAATAGCTCTATGATAAATTATGCAATAATTAGCATAATACTATATTGGTATAATATTACGAGGAGTTTGCAAACTGTTACTGTAGAACATTAATAACAATGGAAATTATTCACTTAGTATTTTCCTTATAGTAGATGCAGTTGTATTAATATCCTCATAGCTTATATCTCTATGCGTTATAACTCTGATCTTACCTCTTATGTTGGCCATTCTAATTCCATAATTAGTCATTAGTGTATCTATTAATTTCTGAATAGACATAGAATCAGCACGTAATGAGAAATACGCTATATTAGTCTTATAAATGTCAGTATCGATTATAACTTGATCTATAGAACTCAGGCTTTCTATGAGGTGTTGCATTTTTTTATGATCTTCTTCTAAGGAATTTATATTATTATATAAAGCATATAAGCATGCAGCAGAAATAATGCCAGCTTGATGTATAGCTCCACCAATTTGAAATTTATAGTACCAAGCTTTTTCTATGAATTCTTTGCTTCCAGCTAACACTGCTCCCATAGGGGCACCTAATCCTTTGCTAAAATCAATAAATACAGAGTCAAAGTAACTTGCATACTCTTTCGGAGGAATTTTAGTATGAGTACAAGCATTAAATAATCTTGCACCATCTAAATGAGTAAGCACGTTATTTTTTTTACATAGACTTGAAATTTCTTGAATGTACTTTAGAGGCCATACAGCCCCACCACCAAAATTTGTTGTCTGTTCAATGGATACTAACCCAACTTTTGGGACATTTCTTAAGCTAGGACGAATAATAAAGTCCATAATTTGGTCTTCAGTAAATATTCCTCTCGTTCCTTTAATAGGTAAAGGAGTTGCATGTGCCTGGGCTGCAATTAATCCAGATTGCACTATTAATGGATGTGAAGTCTCATCAAGTATAAGATAATCACCTGGTCTTTGAATATGTACTTTATAAGCAATCACATTACACATCGTCCCTGAAATCAAAAATATTCCTGCTGGCTTACCTAGTGTTTTACATGTGGCTTCTATTAATTCATTTACTGTCGGATCTTCACATGCAGCTTCATTTCCAACTTCTGCTTTAGCCATTACTTCCCTCATCTCAATTGAAGGATTAGTATTTGAATCACTAAAGAAATCTATTCTTATTTTCATACCAAATTTAATACAACCTCCTTTATAATTTCAGCAGCATTTACAATATCTGCCTTTTCTATGCCTAAGTGGATGACTGCTCTTATGTGAGACTCAAGCCAAGGAAACAACAGTAAACCATAAGCTTGACACTGGCTCAAAAAAACTTCATTAGTCACATTGAGTTCTTTTATACTAAAGCTTACTATATTAGTTTCTGGATAAGGCAGTATTAGCTTGATATATGGAATTTCCTTAATTTTGTCTGCAAACAATTTAGCGAGCTCATTATCTTCTTTAAGCCTAGACACATTATTCTGCAGTACGTATTTTGCTGCATTAGCATAGTACCCTATCTGATGATAACCACTACCCAGCCAAACTTGTAACTTCTTAGCCTTTTCAATTATCTCTCTTTTACCCATAAGCATTGAACCAAAAGGAGCCCCAAGTCCCTTAGTGAAAGAAAAGCTCATTGTATCAACATGCTTAGCATAATCAGCTAAAGAAATATTTGTTTCAACATGAGCATTAAATATTCTTGCACCATCTAAATGAAGATTTATATTGTAAGCTTTTAAGAAGTTATATAACTCTACCTGTTTTTCAAAAGGATAAATTTTACCGTTAAACCCATTTATACTATTTTCTATAGAAACCAAACTCACTTGAGCAAAAATTTTATATCTCGGCTTAGAATTAATAGCATATTCTACTTCATTAACATCTAATATTCCACTACTATTCCTAATACAGTTAAACACTATGTTATTCACTTTTGCATTGCCTGCACTATCGAAAAAATTAACATGATAATTATAATGAGTGATCAGCTCATCACCTGGACTCGTTTGACTAGCAATAGCTAACCTATTTGCAAGCATACCACTAGTTACAAACAATGCTTCTTCTACTTTGAATAACTTCTTACAATATTCTGATAAGTCATTACAGCTTTTATCTTCACCGTAAGCAAAGTCTCCAACAGTTGCATTACTTATTGCATGTATAACATTATGGCTTTGTAAAGTTGTAGTATCACTTCTCAGATCAATAGTTTTTTTCATTGTTTTCTTTGATATATAGACAGCCAATTTGTGCATCCCAAAGTTCTTTATAAAGACCTTGCTTGGAAACTAGTTCAATGTGTTTACCATCTTGTACAATTTTTCCTTTGTCAAATACTAGAATTCGGTCCATATGTAAAAGTGTAGAAATGCGGTGTGCTATAGTAATGGTAGTTTTGTTTTCCATTAACTTAAATAAGCCCATTTGAATTGTTTTCTCTGTTATAGAATCTAACTGACTCGTTGGCTCATCAAGAAATAATATCGGAGCGTTTTTTAGAAATGCTCTTGCTATTACTATTCTTTGCCTTTCTCCTCCGGATAGCTTTATGCCTTTTTCTCCAACTGTAGTTTTATAGTGATCTGGCAGAGTCATAATAAAATCATGAATACCAGCTAATTTAGCAGCTTTTATCACTTCTTCGTTAGTAGATAGAGGGTTACCATACATGATATTTGCTGAAATAGTATCGTGAAATAACAATGGATCTTGAGGTACTACAGAGATTTGTTGCCTCAAAGAACTCTGTGTAACTTCTGATACTACTTGGTTATCAATCTGTATGTTACCTTTTTTGACATCAAATAACCTTAGGATTAAGCTTATAAAAGTAGATTTACCACCACCAGAATAACCAACTAGCCCTACTTTTTCGTAAGGGTTGATGGTGACTGAAAAATTTTGAAATAATGGTTCCTTATCTTCATAAGAAAAATCAACATTATTAAATATTATTTTCCCGCTTACTACAGTTAATCTCTTAGCATTTTGTTTATCCTGAATTTCTGGTATAGTGATTAGGATGGGTAGTGCATCTAAAACCTTGCCGTAGTGAGCAGAAAATTGAGCAAGGTTTCTAGTTAAATGATTGAGAAACTCTATGATAGATATGTTAATTCCAAGTACAAGCGCAATATCTCCTATTGCAATCTTGTTCAATTGATAGTCATGAATTAAAAAATATAAACTTACTGCTTGTAGTAAATCAAATGAATAACCATATACAAGCCAAAGCCAAAAGTATGCCCATTGTAATTTCCTTTCTGAAAAGGTCTTTTTCTTGCATATGTAAGAAAATTTACGTCTCTCATATGCTTTCTGAGAAAATAACCTTATTGATATAATGTTTAAAATACTATCAGCTATGCTGGCTATAACTTGTGAACTTTGCTGAGAATGATTATCAGCTAACCCAGTAAGTGTTCGAAAGCTAAAAATTGAGATTAAAGTAAAAATACTTACCCAAGTAAATGTAGCTATTGCAAATTTTATGTTTACTAGTGATAAAGTATAAATAGCCAAGATCAATGCTATACTATAACTAAAGAAACAGTCTATAAATAATCTTATTAACTCTATTACACTATCCATTAAGTTACTAGCCTTATGTACTAAACTTCCAGATAGATTATCCTGATAATATGAATGGTCTTGCTGAAGCAGCCTATAAAAAGACATATCTGCTATTTTCTCACGTAGTGAGGTAAACATTCGAATATCAACAAAGTAACCATAAAATCTAAAAGCAGTAGTGATAAGTAATGCCATAAAAATGTAAGCACTTACAGGTAACAAGAGATTTTCAATAACATTACCTTCTTGATATTTTACAGCTGTATCTAAGATATCTTTTACTAGGTATTTTCTAAAAGATAAATCGATAGCCACTACCAAAGCAATTAGAAGCATTATAAGCACGTTGAGCTTAAACTTGGACAACATACTTAAAATAAACACTAATATATACTTGAAATTACTAGTTCTACTTTTGTTCATTTATAATGCCAACTCTACCATATTGACTTTTTTATTGAGAAATAGAAGTAGTGAAAACCATAAATTCTTGTATATTTTTCCTGAGATGTCTCCAGCATCATGTAGTGCTGACGCTTGATTTAGGATAAGTAACTTATATAAATCTTGCTTAGCTTTAGCAGTACTAACTCCAGAAATATTTTTAGTTTCATCTGTAAGAAAAGCTAACCAGCTCTTGATAAGCTCTTCCATGCTTTTTTTCTCTATGCCTTCCTGTTGATTAAATAATGATAAGCATTTTCTAAGTATAGATTCTGTTAATTCACCACAATTTAATATACCAAAACCCGAAGGCTGAGGTTTAGGTGTGCAAGGAAGACTTTTATCCTTTATAATCCATCTTGTAACATAGGCAAACCTATCTCTAGCATCTATGTTCTTATCACTACCATGCCATAACCGTGAATCAAAAACTATTGCGTCTCCTGCTGAGATAGGTAGTGACTTAATTTTGTAATCTTTTCGATTCTTCGAGTATTGATCACAAAAGTATGGATGCCAAAAATCAACTAAAGGCTGTATTGTCCAATTGTGACTATCTTCTATAACTTGCAGCACACCTGAAGCTTCGTTAACATTATTCAAAGCTAGCCAAACAGAAAAATGATAAGGATCATTAAAGCTATAAGAGATATCCTGATGGAAGGGAACTGCATCTATTAAATCAGCAGTTTTACATATAATATTTGATTTCTTCTGAAGAATCTGGCATTGAAGTGACTTTTCAAGATAATTTTTAATAATTTCATCTAATATTTGGGATACAATTCTAGTTACTTGAGATGATGTTCCCCATCTTCCAGTGCAGTTTAAATAGTTAGAAGTTGAAACACCTAATTCTTGAGATAATTTTGATATTGTATTTGTTATATCATTTAAAGACTGAGTGATTAATTCTAAAGGAACAAGATTTTTGATAATAAAGAAACCATTTTTTTGCAGTATTTCCATATGATTAACACCTAAAATCAATAACTGATAAATAATCTGTTAAAGGAACAACATCAAAAATCTTAAATTCCTTTATTTGCTTTAATATTTTTTCCCAATCACTTAATGTTCTTAGTTTACCTCCTGTTTCAACCATTATATTAATATCTACAGAGCCTCCTACTGGAGAATGGTAATCTAAGATAGTTTCTATTAATAAAATGCGTGATATTCCTTTATCTTTGACTAACCTTAAATAAGATAGTACTTTATTATCATCGTAATGCTGTAAAAAGCGACAAAAGACACCTAACTCACAGTTCGTAGCTAATAATTCTTCTTGGCTGATAAGCTTGGCTTTTAAATTTTCTACTATCTGTCTAGGTACTTTATGTTCGTTATAGTAATATAAGCCTATAGAATCCTTATTAGGTATATTGGAATAAGCAAGAAATAAGGAGTGTACACCAAACAGCAATATATTTTTAGCATTATCTATATTAACTTTAACATTAAACTCTTTAGTATCAAGTACAGAATATCCAAGCAATGCCTGATAAAACTTGATTTTCCTGCTTTCTGATGTTTCTTTTTCTTTAAAAGATTCAAATGAAGATATTGACTTCTGCCTTAATATATCAGAGATTTTCAACCAATTCTTTTCAGCAGCAACTCTTGCCCACATGATCGCTGCGTTAGATAAGAATGGTATTTCCTTGAAGAACTTACCTTTTGATGATAGTTGCCATAAGTCATTATCCTTATCATAATCGATAAATTCTATTGTCCACAATGCCCTAAGCAGCCTTTCCAAATTTGGTACAATAATATTCAATTTTTGAGATAGAGCTTGTGTAGTGTCAGGTAAAATATTTAACAGATCAAGTTCAATTGCAACATTTGTTAGGTAAGTTTTCCAAAATCCAGACAGTTCTGCAGAAATTTTGTGTACTTGAGATTCTTGACTTAAAGTAAAAATACTACATTTTATATTGCCTGTGATATCGATTTGTCCTAGTGTACCTTCAAAAGTCTCAACTTTTGCCATGCCGTTATAGAATGCATCGACCATTTTAAATCTTTGCTGGTAAACAGGATTACCATTGATATCTATATGAAACCAGCCATTCTGATCCTCGGCAATAGCACACCCTTTATGAAAAACATTAAGCTTTTTATACCATTTATTATGTACTAACTTTCCATGATGATTAATATGTGTAGCTTTACCATCTTTATAAACTACAGCAACACCATCCTTAGAATCTCCAACATAATCATATTCTTCTTGATAAATTCTGTTACCATCTAAATCAATATGAAAAAATTTATCATGTTTTCTGACTACACAAATATCTTCCTGATAGTTTCCAACCCATTGATATGACTGCTTGTATACTTTACATCCTAATAGATCGATATGGTAATATCCTGTTTCATCTTCTACAGCTGATCTATTGCAGTAAAAACCAAAAGTTTTTAAAAATCTGTTGCAATAAATTGCTTCTCCTGTGATATCAATGTGATAAGCGCCAGTATTGTCATAAACAGGTGCAAGTCCTGGCTCGTGAAATTTATCAACTTTTATAAACATATTTTCGTATAGAGGACTCTCTGACAGTTGGTGAAACCTCCCACAGGGCGAAACCTTAATAGATCTAAGATATTTATTATCTTTGGCTAATTGATTAATGGTTTTCTCATGTTGCATGTTTTGCATAATTCATAGTTTAAATAATTCTTTTGTAATCTTAGATACTCACTACTTTGCCATATTTCTTCCAGTTTAACTTCATTAACATTACCAAAATTCCCTAATGTTTTTCGTAGTTCATCTGGAGCACAGCAAGGACTAAATTTTCCTTCATTGTTTATCCATGCTTCTTTACCTAAAAATGGACATTGACCACCTGGAGCCAAATCTTCAATACCTTCTCGAGAGAGAATTGTAAAATTTTCTAACTTTATCTTTTTACCATTTGGCAACAACATATTATCTCTCAGTTCGTATAACCTTCTTACCTCAGTGTTCCACCTACTAATTGCTAACTCATCTCTTCTCATAGAGAGATTCTTGATTTCCTCAAAATGTGCCCAAAGGTGATGTCCTTTCACTCTATCTATGCTATTTTTTATAGCCATCTCAACTATATCATAAAGCTCATGCAAATTACTCTCTAAAAATGTTAATTGTAGAGTAACAGTACATCTCTTACCTGTATCATTAAAGTATTTATCTCGAACATTAAGGAAGATTTTTAGATTCTCTGTTACTACTTCCCATTTTGAGCCTTTCATGATCTTTTCATGAGTTTCCTTAGTTGCTCCGTTCCAGGAAATCTTAACATCAGATAAGATTGGTATCAGCAGTTCAGCCCATTTTTTAGCCCCTTTAATAGGAAAAGAACCATTAGTTGTAAGGTTAAGCTTTAGGTCAAATTCATGACATAAATTTATTATTTCATCAAAATTCTTGTACATCAAAGGTTCACCCATAGTAGAAGGAATTATTTCCCTCAAAGGTGTTCCAGCTGCTTCTGTAATTACTTTTCTGATAGTTTCTATTGACATTATCTTAGGTTTTATCCCTTTGGCTTTCTTCTCCTCTTTAACATTACTATATGGTGAAAAACATTCACACATTACACAAGCAAAGTTACAATAATCTGGATTAGTATCAAAAGTAATTCTCCAAGGACCAGGTTTTACAGGTACTGATTTACCTTTACTTGTAATAACATTACGGTAAACCTTGTTAAGTTGCTCAGTGTGCTCACTTATAGAAGGTACATCACCACTTTTAGTATAAAGATAACCTCTTTGGGCAAGTTTACTATGTAACTTCTGATCTGTAGATAGAACTTGCATTTTCTCTAACAAGCTATTTATATCTCTATGTTTAAATAATAATCCATTTATTTCATCTCTTACATATTCTGCCATACCAGCATAGTTAGCTGTTATAACTGGTACTCTAAGTTGCTGTGCTTCATGTATTACTAATGGTGAATTTTCACTCCAAATTGATGGAACAACTATAGCATCAAGTTTATTAAATACATCGGTAACTATATTTTCATTGTTATAACTTCCCATCCATTCTATTCTTTCTTTGACTGTCTGTGAAAACTGACTAGCAATTGCTTTTAAAGCTTTAGTTTCTTCTCTTACTGCTCCCCAAATTCTAAGTTTTGCTTTAGATGGTAAGCGAGAAAAAGCCTTCAATAACATGTCAACACCTTTCTCAGGAGTATGAGTACCAATATAACCAAAAATAAACTCTTCTTCTTGTACTCTATTTCTATTCCTAAGACGGTTTAGATTAAAACCATAATCAAGATAAGAAATTTTATTTATCGGAATATTAAAATCTTGAATAAATTTATCCATCAAGAATTTCGATGGGGCAATAAAGTGATCTATATAGTCTATTACTTCTCGTGAGTGCTTCATTCTAGTTGAAATCCATTGTGTCCAGTAATTCAAGTCTGAATTAATACACTCTTTATCTCCTGTAAAATACCCCTTATAACATTGGGTTGCACATTTTTGATCTTCTTGTCCATCACAAAGCTGTAATAAATCTTCAGAATTACGTTGAATAAATCTTCCTCGTGGACACATTAACCAGAAGTCATGTAGTGTGAAAACTGTAGGTATATTTTCTTTAAAAGCAACTTCTGGTAGAGTTAAAGATAGGTGATTAAGGTGACCGAAATGAATAAGGTCTGGCTGAAAATCATCTATTATATTTTTGAATACTGTATCCACTTCCTCACTAATGAATCTATTACGATATTTAATATTAATTATATGTAATAAGATACCATTATGGTTATAGTCCAACACCGTACTATAGTGAAAATCAGGTAAGAAAACATTTTCTTGCCTAGTAAATACTTGCACCTCATTGTTATTAGCTAGTTCATGTGCAAGAGTTTGGCTGTACACCTCTGAACCAGCACTATAATAAGGAGGGTAGCCATGAATAACTTTTAATATTTTCATATATTACCATATCTATATTTTTAGGATATTCTTGTGTATTATTTTTCAGACTTTTTATAAATTTGCCTAATCCTACTTCTAATGAATGCTTTGGAGACCAACCAAGTAGCTCTTTAGCTCTAGTAAAATCACCACAAAACTTAGCTACATCAAAATTTCTTGGAGGATAAAAATCAATTCTAGAATGACTCCCTGTAATTTTTAATATAGTTTTTGCTAAATTTTCCAAATTGTATGGGTTATTAGTAGTAAGATGAATAGGGGGGAGAGAAGATTTTTCGTTTTGTAAATATTGAACAGTTAAGTATACACCCTCTATAACATCATCTAAATAGGTAAAATCAAAAACACATTCTTTACCTTCTACTCTAATCGGATTATCTTTCAATGCATTGGTACAGAGTGCAGGAATTACCCTACTACTATGATCTAGTAACCCACCATATACACTTACTTTTACCCATAACTTTGAGAAGTTATTATGTGAAGCATAACCATGCTCTCTCTAAGATTTTCATAGCCTCGCCATAGAGTCATACTTCCTGGTAAATTATCACCTTTTCTATTCATAAACCCACCTAATTTTCCTAACCAAATAATAGCTTGTTTTATGTTTGGAGGTTCTTCGGGCAATGTGGCCACTTGATGCTCACGTATGTAAAGAGCTTTCCACTCTTCATTGCTTAGAACCTTAGTGCAAGCCTCCATAGGATGCGATAAAGCCACTTTTGTTAAATATAAAATTTTAAATGTAATAATGCTCTTTATAGCAATTAATTTCTGTAGCCTTTCCTTTGTAGTTAAACGAGAGCTTTCTATTTTACATCCTGATTTTAAAATTCTAAAGTATTCTTCAATTTTCCATCGTAGCTTATACCAATTTATCCTTTCTATGGCATCTAAAGTGCTATTAACTGGTACATTAGTTAACAAAGTCCAATCGATAGCTTCAACTCCTTTAGGAGGATCCATTTCCTTTGCGCTTACCACATATACAGCGACTTTATCACTTATTTTATGTGCTGTATCTTTTGACCCATAAATGTAAGGCGCTCTGATAGGTATATAGCCTTTCATATATTTTACTTCAATATTTGCTTTTCTTGACTTCTGGTGCCCGTTTTTAGCAACTTCCAAGACGATTTTCTCTTTTACCGGAAGTTGAGCTATGCGTGTTTGCAAATCTGTTTTTCCCTCTTCAGTACAGATAAATTTTCTATTAGCTCGGTTACGGATTACATAAAAACTACCCAATGATTCAGCTATCCATAAAAATTTGAAGATATCTGCTTCCCTATCACCAAGAGTGACAAGTTGTACATCTTTGGAAACGTTATTTATGGTTTCTTTTAGTGTAAAGGTCAACTAATTCGATGACAAAAATGTTAAGATAAAAGAAACATTTTTGAGGGAGTTAGGTATGAGAAGAAACACAGAAGATAAAACTTTAGAGAGAAATTACCAAAGTAAATGGAGATTTTTGATCAAAGAATATGAGCAAACAAAGGCAAAAAAGCATCCATTTTATAGATTTGTAGGCGATTTTTATCACGCTAATGGAATCAACAGACAAACATTCTGTAAATATTATAATAGGTATAGAAATAGCGGATTAGAAAAAGAGTTTTTACCAAGAAAAAGAGGTCCAAGATGGGAAAGTAGAAGAACAGATATTGAAATAGAAAAAGCAGTTATAGAGGAGCGGAAAAAAGGGATAAATAAATATGAAATTTGTGCTATACTAGCAAAAAAGTTGGGCAACAAAACACCTTCTCCATCTGGTATATATAATATTATTAAGAGAGCCGGCATGAATAAGTTGAGCACAAAAGAAAAAGAGGTGAAGAGAAAGATAATCAGGGAAAAAGCTGGAGAATTGGCACATATAGACTGTCATTATTTGAGTAAAGATATGATAATAAATGAGAGCAAAAGATACTATTTAGTGTGTGTAATAGACGATGCAAGCCGTATAGCATGGGCAGAAGTTTTAGAAAATATTCAGAGTCTGAATGTAATGTTTGCAGTGCTCAGATGTTTTAATTATATAAAGCAAAGTTACAGTATTCAGTTCAAAGAAGTAATGACAGACAATGGACCAGAGTTTGCATCAAGAAGTAATTTGGATGGACATCCATTTGAAAGAATGTTAGTTGAAATTGGCTTAAAGCATTTATATACAAGGCCATATAGACCACAAACAAATGGAAAAGTAGAGCGCTTTTGGCGGACTTTAAATGATGATTTGATTGAGGGTACAACGTTTGAGACTGCTCAGGAATTTAAAGATGAATTGTTTAGATATTTAATTTATTACAATGAACACAGGCCGCATCAAGCTCTTGGAGGTATCGCTCCTTTGGGCTTTTTGCAAAATTTGTCAATGAATTAGTTGACCTTTACAATCCCAGTGCGTGACACTTGTATCTTTATGATGTGAGGCATTAGAGCTAAAATACCACGCAGGGAGGGTGAAGCCGACTTGACACTAACGCCAATAAGGCCGAATTCCAGATTTTGCTCCCCTCCCATAGAGTTAAAAGACTGAACAGTATCTTTGGAATTATATCCCGTATTACAAGGTTAGTCTAAACTCTCAGTTTATTTATAGTCTTGGAGGTAATTTTATGCAAGTAAATGCTATTTTGGGTGTGGATATTTCAAAAAAGAAATTTGATGTTTGTTTGCTGATGGACAATAAAAAACGACACAAAGTCTTTCAAAATAATCAGGATGGCTTTGCAAAGCTTGTGGTTTGGTGCAATGGCCATGGAGCAAATCTTATTCATCTGTGTCTTGAGGCAACTAGCTGGTATGGGGAAGATTTGGCTACTTTTATGCACGATTTAGGGCATAATGTTAGTATAGTAAACCCGGCTCAAATCAAGGCTTTTGGCAAAAGTGAGCTGCTCAGAAATAAAACAGATAAATCAGATGCAGCTATGATAGCTAGATTTTGTATCGCTAATAAACCTGCTCTTTGGAAACCAATTGCACCTGAAATGAGGCATTTAAGAGATCTTTACCGTTGTATGCAATCGCTAAAAAATGATAAATTGCAACAGATGAACCGCTTGGAAAATGAAAATATGCATTCCAGCTGCAAAGAAGCTATATCTAAGGTAATTTTGGCAATAGAGGAGCAAATTATTGTTCTCGAAACAGAAATTAATGAGCATATAAATCACTATCCACATCTAAAAAATATGGTAGAAAACCTCAAGACTATAAAAGGTATAGGACATCTTACTGCTGTTGCTGTTATTGCAGAAATGCCAGCGGCTGATAATTTTGACAATGCTAAGCAATTTACAGCTTTTGCTGGTCTAAATCCAGGACATTATGAATCTGGATCGTCTGTAAGTAAGAGAAGTTGCATATGTAAAATAGGATCTGAGCGCGTCCGAAAAGCCCTTTATATGCCAGCTATAGTAGTCAAAAACCATAATAATCATTTTCAAAAATTTTGTCAGCGTCTAGCAAGTAAAGGTAAATGCCCAAAAGTCATAGTCCTTGCGTTAATGAGAAAATTAATGCATGTCTTTTTTGGTATTCTTAAAAACAATCAACCATTTAATTGTAATTTAGTTGGATAATTTGTTTGACATCAAAGACAGTATCTGGGATCTAGCAAGCGAAGGTTGCATATAATACGTTGTTGGCATTGAAAATATATAAATAGATTCTAGCGTCACGCGCTAGAATGACAAAGGCGTGTAGTATTTTTGAGCTATGCAACAAAGCCGGATGACAGGAGGAGTGCTAATGAAATGACACCAAAGGTTGATGTTTTTGGTTTACTTTCTCGCTAAATTAGACGTTCGTACAGTTGTGGATTTATTCGCGGTATCTCAGCATAGATCCCGCTGACAAGCAGCAGGATGACGAGGTTTTTCGATTATTAATGGCTTTGTTGCATAGCTACTTTCTCATTTCCTTTCCCAAGAAATTAGATCATGCAATCAACTGAAATTTAGCGATGCCAATATTAATAAATTCATTGAGTAAATTGCATTTTATTATTACTTCGTTTCTGCGATTTTCTTCCGATTTGTTCTTTAAATGAAATCCAAATATACGCTTAAATCTCCAAAAAAAACCCTCTATGTGAGCCCTTTTTCCATAATTTACATCTTTTTTCCACACCTCTACACCTTCTGCGTGATTTTTATGCATTTTTATTAATTTAATTGCTTCATTTCGATCACACATATAGTCGAATTTTGAACATTCTACTGCATTAACATACTTACTTTTACCCACAAATATAAAAAAGCTAGTAAAATAGCAAATTCATATATTTGATAAAGGGTTTAAAAATGTACGGAGTAAATACAAATACGCAATATACTGATAGCTTAGGGGACAAATGGCTAGAAAGAGAGTTGAGACATGTTAATCTGGGAGATATAAGGCTTAATAAGAGGCTTATTACAACAAGTTATCTTATAGAGCGTAAGGCATCTGGATCAATTAATCAAAGTTGTGGTGGATGGAAAGAAGCTAAGGGCGCGTACAGGTTGTTTAGTAATGAAAAGCTTGAGGCCGAGAAAATTTATTCTTCTCATCATAAAGAAACAGCGGAAAGGATAAAAGGAAATAAGCTTATATTTTCAATCCAAGATACTAGTTATTTGGATTTTGACTCTCATATAAATACCAAAGGGCTAGGCAGTATTTCTAAAGCTTATACAAAGCATAAAAAGGGTTTGCTGCTGCATAGTGCCTTAATGGTCAGTAAAGAAGGATTACCTTTAGGTTTATCTTCTCAACAGTGCTGGGCGCGTCCCGCTAGAAAAGAAGAAACAGCAAAAGAAAAAGCAAATAGGAAATACCGTACTTCTATAGAGGAGAAAGAAAGTTATAAGTGGATAGCAGCACTAAAAGAAACCATAAATAACGTTTCCAAAGATGTACAACTTGTCACTCTTGGTGATAGGGAAGCAGATATCTTCAAATTTTTATGGATAGCTGAATCATTGGGTAGTTTTTATGTAATCCGTAACCGAGCTAATAGAAAATTTATCTGTACTGAAGAGGGAAAAACAGATTTGCAAACACGCATAGCTCAACTTCCGGTAAAAGAGAAAATCGTCTTGGAAGTTGCTAAAAACGGGCACCAGAAGTCAAGAAAAGCAAATATTGAAGTAAAATATATGAAAGGCTATATACCTATCAGAGCGCCTTACATTTATGGGTCAAAAGATACAGCACATAAAATAAGTGATAAAGTCGCTGTATATGTGGTAAGCGCAAAGGAAATGGATCCTCCTAAAGGAGTTGAAGCTATCGATTGGACTTTGTTAACTAATGTACCAGTTAATAGCACTTTAGATGCCATAGAAAGGATAAATTGGTATAAGCTACGATGGAAAATTGAAGAATACTTTAGAATTTTAAAATCAGGATGTAAAATAGAAAGCTCTCGTTTAACTACAAAGGAAAGGCTACAGAAATTAATTGCTATAAAGAGCATTATTACATTTAAAATTTTATATTTAACAAAAGTGGCTTTATCGCATCCTATGGAGGCTTGCACTAAGGTTCTAAGCAATGAAGAGTGGAAAGCTCTTTACATACGTGAGCATCAAGTGGCCACATTGCCCGAAGAACCTCCAAACATAAAACAAGCTATTATTTGGTTAGGAAAATTAGGTGGGTTTATGAATAGAAAAGGTGATAATTTACCAGGAAGTATGACTCTATGGCGAGGCTATGAAAATCTTAGAGAGAGCATGGTTATGCTTCACATAATAACTTCTCAAAGTTATGGGTAAAAGTAAGCCATATACATTGGAGAAGCGTAATATTGCTATATTAAAGTTAAAATCTTTTAAATTTGTTACTTGTTCTTCAACAAAT
Source organism: Wolbachia endosymbiont of Folsomia candida (assembly GCF_001931755.2). NCBI lineage: Bacteria > Pseudomonadati > Pseudomonadota > Alphaproteobacteria > Rickettsiales > Anaplasmataceae > Wolbachia > Wolbachia endosymbiont of Folsomia candida. Next base: position 338,721 of record NZ_CP015510.2, on the reverse strand, counting down.
GCTTTACCTTTGGCATAATTATTTATTGGGCTAATACTAGAAGATTCTGTAACTGGTAGTTCCTTTTGTTCTCCATAAACTTCCCTACTGCTAGCATATATAAACCATGGTTTATTTGAAAGTGACTTGCACAATTCTAATAACTTCATTGTACCATCAACATTAACTTTTTGACACAACTCAGGATAAAGTTCACCATGCACAACTCTAGAAATTGCAGCTAGATGAATAACCCCTGTACACTTAGTAAGTAGTGGTATTATGTCTTCAGAAAAAAAACTCAATGGATTGTCACGTAACCTGATATCACAGTTGATTACTTCATAGCCCTGCTTTTCCAACTTTTCCATTAAAGCTGATCCTATCAAACCAGCTGAACCTGTTATCAATACTCTCATATATCTTTCTTACTAGAAAAACCTTCAACACCTACTACTTTCCAAGTAAAACTTGAAAAACATTGACTATTATAAAACTAGTATAAAACAAGTGTCAACTTAAATTAAGTTATAGATTAAATTAAAGAGTAATATTGACTGCTTTTTAATCAAACTTTCTGAAAATAATGCTCAGCTTTAATTAATTCTTCTCTATTATTAACTCCCATTGCTTCTCTTTCGTCAGTGATTACATAACCTATACCTAAATTATGACTTGCCGCAATTGGTACTATATCATTAAGACAACACTCATTAGTCAAATCATTAAATTTTATTTCTTTCACTAAAGTATAAAGATCCTTAGCATATGAAACCATTATCCCAGAGTTTGCAAGAAGCATTTTATCTCCATTTTTTAAGACTTCTTGAACATTGTTATCACTATTAATGATTAATCTTCCATATTGTTTATTTTGACTATTAAATCCAAGAAGAACTAAACTTTTATTGTTATTTCTTAAGTGATCAATCATTTTCATTATTGTATTACTCGATATAAAAGGGGTGTCTCCATACTGTATCAAAACTATATCTTGGTCAGGTAACTGCTCTAGATTTTCTAGGGCAACTTTAACTGCAGTGCCAGTACCTGTAATGTCTTCTTGAACTATTAATTTTATATTATATTTATTGATTGTATCTCTTAAAGTACTAAATCTTTCTAGCTCCTTCAGAACAGGCTTATTAATGACAATTGATAGACTTTTTAAACTCAGCAGTTTTGCATTATGAATTATATGCTCTAAAAGAGTAAAATTTCCTACTTTGTGTAATGTTTTTGAGTACTGTGAACCCATTCTACTGCTTTTTCCTGCTGCTAATATTATCAATGTGTTATTCATCATGACTTAAAAATTGATCAAGGAATAAGTTAAATAATAATTGAAAAGCTGTAAAGTCTATATCTACACTGCGTGTAATCATGTTATGACTTTCTAACAACACAAGAGATGATATAAATTTAGGTTGAGAGCTACATCAGGTCTGTGATAAGTATAGCATACACTATCAATCTTAGATGTACAGTCCACAAGTATTGAAAGTGGCATAAAAAGAAGATAAATAAAAGGGTTGTTGTTGCAGAAAAATGAAGGCAATAATTGATCAAATAGAAAAAGTATTAAATTTAATCCAAGATGAGGATTTAGAAAAGCTAGGAAGATTAAGTGGGATGGATAAATATAATACTAAATTAGTTGGTAAAATGGTATTCAAGGGTTTAATCTCAGCAGCTTCTGCATTAACCCATTCTTTTTTACAATCTGTTGGATGTTCTACCTTCAGCATAAAAACCCCTGCTTATTCTACCCAACTATGCTAAACTTATTACTATGGTAATCAAAAAGATCAACAGTGCAAGTCATAGTGCACATTTTGGTATTTCATTTTCATGCTGTTTATTTGCGTTTTTAAATTGGAAGATACAAGCATTCTGAACAAATTTACCATAGCTTTTAGTCTAATAATTCTCCAAAATCAATTATATTTGAAAAGTAATTACTATCTATTACATCATTAACGTGAATAAGGACTGGACGACATGAAAAGCATTTTGGATTGTTTAGTGTATCTATTTTCGTTTGTACATCTATGACCAATTTTATTTTTTGAAAATTTGATTTCGCAAATGTTAAAGGGTATTAAACTTTGTTTGAATCATATAATCAATCTGACAACCAGCACTATTACCTGTCTTCCTCTGAAAAAATGGACTTTCACTTTACTACTACAAAAGATGCAGTATTTTTTTCTGTAAGCTCCACTAGTTGCTTTAACTCAGCTTGCCTACCAATAAATGATGGAGACATAAAACACGAAATATAAATCTTCGTCTCCATTATGCGTGATAAAATTGGAGACGTAAACAAGTAAATTTCGATCTTTGTCTCCGTGGTAGTTTATTAAAAAGTTCCATTGCGCTTGAGTTTTCAAGAATCAAAAAGGTTTTGCACGTTAAAATACATAGAAACCACCTACCATAAAAGAAGGGATTTTGTATGTCACTTAGAAAGCTAGCTTCTATTCTTTGAAAGGATGTAAACATATCTATTAACTTATCAGAAGGATTCTGATGAACCTTATGGTGTTTGTAGGTTAGTAAGCTTTTCTAATGAGGTTTTCAATTGGGTAGTAATAGATTACTAAGTTCATAAATTTAATAAATTAGTATACCAGTAAAGTAGTTAACATTCAAAATAGATCTAACGCTAGGAAACGCCCGGGCCCTTCGCCACCCACGCGAATTTTATTATGGGAAGGACCCGTAAATTTGGTTAATATGCGAAGGTTTTTTCATTATATTTAGAATAAAATTATATACTATAATTAACTTATTTACTTATATTGCTTCTTATTTAAAATTACTACCTAATGACTCAAGGATACTATTTCTAGTGTGGATATACATGATATATCTTAATATTTAAGCATATTTGTTTTATATCTTCATATTTTTTGTTAACGCTCTGAGTCCAAATCGTCAAAGCACGACTATCAGCTCCATTGTCATTTTGAAGATAAATAAATTACCTTTATATTCTAATTTTAAATAAAAATATATTAAGAAATTAATAGAGAGAAGATGATGCTTTCTAAAAGTAAAAATATTCTGATATCTACTTAAAGATTTTATATTTTGTTGCCAGTTAAAAAAGCAAGGTATGATAAACTTATATTGGCCCTTTAGCAACTTAAAAAATGAGTAGGTTGTAGTAGAGGAAATAGATAGCTCTACATGAATAGCTTTAAAAAATATGGATAGCTTTAAAAACGTTGTTATAGGCGGTAAGGCTGTATTGCTATTCAAGTTCTAGTCTCACCTTATTTTATCTTTAGAACATAGTCACTGCTAAGCAAAAGAAGCCTTCTGACGACAATAACATATCCAGCCTCTGTGAGTTCTTTATATTAAAATAGACATTTAGTAGCAACTCTCAACCTTGAAGAAAGCTGTGGGAAGAACGTATCTATAGACATTTGCCCTAACCTTAACGTCTATAAAGATAAAGTAGTAAAGTAGAATAGAACACATGTACATACCAACTCCTTAAAGCTCAGCTAGCCATAATGATTTTTATAAATCACTTTAAATTCTTTTCAGTATCCATTAACCTTTTACAGCTATAAAACAAAGCTTCTTGTCAATGAATAAAAATGATGATAAGCTTAGTAAGGACTTTTTGTAGTTAGTAAAATTCATGATATAAGAAATAACTTAGAGATGTCTTGTATTCAAGTTTAAACATGGGCTACATTAGCGATAAGGGTATGGGTGGCAAATTTAATCCTAAAATTGTAGAATTGCTTCTAAATCTCATTAAGGGTGGCTTTTGTTTCTGAGCATTTTAAGGTTAAAGGTTTTGCTTAATTAAAATCATTACTTATAATATAGGTCAAAATTTGCAATCATTAACTTCTAAACTAATACTTTTAGTTAAGTCAGTAGTGAATGGAGAAAAGTTCTAAGCATCCTATCGATCTTGCCTGCAACTGACTCAAGGACGAGGCCACAGATTTTGAATAGAAGCAGAACTCGTACGAATATAGTTGCCACTGAAAGTAGAAGAGGCCATAATAACTTAAAGTATGTAAGGTGTATGAATAATAAGCTGCCAGATTACAATGAAATCTTATTCTATGAAACCGATGATGGAAAGGTATGCATAGAAGTCAGGTTTGAAAACGATAATCTATGGCTTACACAGAAACATATGGCTGAACTATTTGGCTGCTCAGGTGATAATATTTCGTTGCACCTAAAGAATATTTATCTAAGCAAAGAATTAGATAAAAGTTCAACTACCGAGGAATCCTCGACAGTTCAAAAAGAGGGACAAAGAGAAGTAAAACGTAATGTAGTGTTCTACAATTTGGAAGCTGTTATATCAGTAGGCTATCGTGTTAATTCAGAACGTGGTACAGCTTTTCGTACATGGGCGACTGATAAACTAAAAAAGTATATTTTTAAAGGCTTTGCAATCGATAGTAATAGATTTAAGAATGGAACAAAATTTGATGCCAGGTTCTTTGACGAGCTAGTTGAAGAAATAAGAGAAATTCGTGCTAGTGAACGTATGGCTTACCAGAAGATTACGGATGTTTATGCAACTTCAGTGGACTATTCAAGTTGTACCATTGAAACAAGAAATTTCTTTGCTATGGTACAAAATAAACTACATTTTGCTATTACTGGAAATACAGCAGCGGAAATCATCGCAAATAGAGCAAATAGAAATAAACCAAATATGGGTCTAACAAGTTGGCGAAAAGCTCCTAAAGAAAAAATTTTTCTTTCTGACACTCAGGTAGCAAAAAACTACTTAGATAAAAATGAAATTGCTCAATTGAATAAAATAGTGAATATGTATATAGATTATGCAGAGTTTCAAGCTGCTAGAGGTAAAGTAATGTATATGAAAGATTGGAAGGAAAAGCTTGATGCATTTTTAAAATTTAATGAGCAAGAGATATTAGACAACCGCGGGAAAGTTTCTCATGAACTAGCAATTGCCTTAGCTACAAAAGAATATGAAGCGTTTAGAAAAATACAAGATAAATCGTACAAATCAGACTTTGATAGATTGGTAGAAGAAAGTAAAAAGAAAAATCTCAGCCAAACCAACTCTGATTAAGAGATCCTATATCCAATTACCTAAAAATTAAATGTTCCTTTTCTATACTTACGCTACAGCAACAATTTTGACATAAATCTCGTTCCCTTAAAATTTTTCTTTTCAACTAACAAAAAATGTGATAGACTAAACTATGGTTTCTTTTACAAAGATAAAAGTTTGGAGTAGATCATGACTTAGGAATGCCTTTTTCTGAAGTTTTAAAGCCTATTACAAGCGTTACTTAGGTATGGTTGGTATAATTTTACCCTCAGGCCTTAGGATCGTCTTAAAAATGGCATTAAGAGCTATTTGTTGTGTTTATGAATATTTTAAGGCTTTTTATTGTAGCGTTTTCATGGCTTTCTACTTCCTAGACATTCTAATTTACTCTAACTTTAATTAACCTTATTATTAACTTACAATCCATTATATATTTTCACATTGTTTATTATTATTTCCTATTATTATTTTATATATATATGTTAGTATTATTTACATATTATAATAATATATAATATTTTCGGAAAGTGGAAAGCTAGCTACTATAGCGGGTTTCAGGGCAATCTGATTAACTAACTCTTTTGGAAATGGAAAAATAACGTCTTAAAGATATTGAATGGATAAAAGCGCAGAATTTCAATAGCTTAGGTGTATTATATTTCCATTTCCTTATTTTGAAATTTTGCCGGAAATTGCGGAAAGTATAAAACTCAGAACGTCCTCTAATTGCTAAAATCTTATTATAAATATTTAAGGTTTTTTCTTTTTTCTCATGCATGTTTTTTGACATTTCCTCTCATCTCTATCTTGAACTATGTATTTCTTTATGTTCTGAAGAATTTTCTTTCTGAGCTGAAACCACCATTTTGCAGCAGCCTTCCTGTAAACAATCTTATCCTCTAAAAATAAGGATCTGTAGAAATAAGCAGGCTCTCTAAAAATTATTCTAGTTTTAACAAAAAATATTTAGTATAAACTGCATATCTTTAGGTGGTATTTGAAATGGCTAAAGATATGTACAAAAGACAAGATATAATAAAGCAAATAATATCAACGTTTTTTCGATATCCTAAGAGCTTTAAGGCTGTATGCAGCATATTTCATGATTCCCAGAAAAGGATAATTTATTTTGAAGGAATAAAACAGGTTTCAGATGCAATAAAAAAATATAAGCAAAGTTGCAAAAAAGACTATCATCGGTTCAAATATAATTACTCTCAAATTAAACAAATAAGTGAGTTGCTTGCTTGGCTTGAGAATAACACAGAACTTAAACTATTTGATGAGTTTTACGATTTTAACCACCTAGTCAACATTGAATTACCGATATTAGATAATGAAAAAATGACAAACTATCTGTTTAACACTGGCACATCATCTCAGTTGTTTGACTTATGCGAAAATAAAGAAGAAGCGCTTTATCGTGCTCTCTGTTCAGATAATATTGGTTTAATAAATAGGGTGTTCATGGTACTTACTATAAATCTTTGTAAAAGTACAAACAACATTATAGAGTTGCATGAAATACTTTCTAACCTCTGCACTAAAGCTTTATCCAACGCAGCTCAGAATTATATTAGAGAAAAGTTAAATTGCTATGATATTTTCTTACATAATAATGATGCGTTTACTCTACTGAGCGAAGCTGAAGAAGTTGAAAAGAATGACAAGCTTTCACTCAACGCTAAAAATAAAAGAAAGCAAGCAATTGTAAGCCTTATAAAATCATTTGCTAGCCAACCACAAGAGCTAGATAAGCTAACACTGACTATAATTGCAGCTAACATTAAAATATTAGGGTTAACAACTTCACATGAATTATCAGCTGCATTTATGAGCATGGATGATGTGTTAAATATGGAAGATCAACTTTACTGGCTCAAGCAAATGTTAAAAATAGCAAAAAGAGAGAATGAACTTCATGCAAAAACATATGAAAACGAAATTAGGAAGTTTACAGCTGATATGAAGCTAGCCGACTTTAAAAAGGTAAGAGAGCGTATGGTGTCACAGTTGAATGAATTTGCCAAAGCTCTATATAAAATATAAAAATTTTGTTAGATTCGAAAAAGTTTCTTTTCAACGAGAAAAAAGTATGTTAAACTTAGCTGTGAGTTTGAGTAGAGATAATTAAATTATTAGAATACCTTTTCCTGGAGTTTTAAGTGGTGTTACAAGCGCTACTTAGGTATGGTTGGTGTAATTCTACCATCAGGCCTTAGAGTCGTCTTAAAATGGCATTAAGAGCTATTGTCTTTTCATTGCATTTTATGAACGTTTTGATCTTTAAGTAAAGCTTCTTTTGCTCAACTACCATTAACTTCCCTTGAATTGTAAATACCTGAGTATTCTTGACACAAGCCATACTGCCAAAAGATACAGGGTAACAGTATGAATCAAGTCCTCAAGTGCAACTGCAAAAAGAATTGAACACCACGACTAAACTCTATAGGCAACAGGAGCTTCTATACCAATAAAACCCTGGTCTCTTACTTGCTATCACTTCGATAAAAGCACTTGTAACAGTATCTTGAAAATTTTTCTTTTCAGCTGACAAAAAATGTGATAGCATAAATTAAGTTTTCGTTAAAAATAAAAGTTTGAAGCAAAGGGTAGAAGTGTTTTTTATTCGGCTTTTAAGAGCTATTATAAGCGTTACTTAAGTATGGTTGGATAATTATTTCCCTCAAGTCACAGAATCGCTTTAAAATGTCATTAAGCGCTATTTGTTTTTCTATGTTGCATTTATGAATATTTGTGGACGGTCTTTTCGGTGTTTTCTTCTCACTTATCTCTTTCTTTAGCAGCTGCCTTTATGAACATGGATAAATATAACCTTATTGGCTTAAGCAGGTGCTAAATAAAGAGATTCTGTGCAAAAGCATATGAAAAAGAAATTAGTGAGCTGAATATACGAATCCAACCAATTAAAAAAAATATGAGAGTATGCAGCTGAATGAATTTGCTAAAGCTCTATTATAAAATTTTGTTAGGTGTGAAAAAAATTCTTTTCAACAAGAAAAAAGTATGTTAAGCTTACTTGTAAGTTTGAGTAGAAGTAATTAAATTATTAGAATGCCTTTTGGTGAGGTTTTAATGGGTGTTATTTATGTATAGGTGGAAAAATAATCACGAGGTTACGGAGTCGCTTTAAAAACGTGGTTATGAGCATTTAGTAGGTAGTGGGTTTTTTACGCTTTTATCCTTCAAATTTTTATTTCAAATGTTTAATATTAATATACTATGTATAATATATAGTATATTATTTATTATATATATAAGGATTTTTCTGCCAACTACCAACTTCCAAAAACACGCTACAGAGAAGGATTTTTAAGTATGCAATTCTAGTTGGCGACCTTCCGTTGATACTCTTCCAACTCCCAACTCGTTATTACTATAAACCATCGATTTTCTTGTGTTTTTATCTATCTAGAGTTGGTAAGATGGTGAATTCCTTAGTCTGCCAACTTGCTATTTTTTACCATCTTATTAGCTATTTGCCATCTTGATTTTTATTACCAAGCGTCTGACTGAAAAAATTTTCTATTGGCTTTAGCATTTATTTTCAAACCATCTATACAATAGCAAAAGTCGAATTTTCCTTCAAAACATCTAGTGAAAGTATAAATATTAACATTGATATAGCTAAAGTAACACATAACTTGTGATATACATAATCAATAGCTACGTTTTCAGGCAACTTTAGCTATAGTAAAGGTTGTTAGTTAAGTTGACAAATTGGTAATTCCTTTTCTCCAAACTTTCCATCTTCCCAAATGTCTGGATTTTCAACTGGAATAAATTCTCCATTTGCTAGTGATAAAGAATAGTTTGGCTTTACTAATACATGTTTATTCTTAGATACCTTGTATTTCATGCCTTCAACACACAAATATCCATACTTTGATTTAGTACTTGGTATTTCACATTCAGCAATTTCTTTGAAGAACTTTATTTCTCCAGTACTTGCAAGATTACTAATTCTCTCTCTGATATTGCGCTCACTTCCAAGCCCTTCTTCTCCTTCAAAGAGCTTTGCAAATTGTCCAGCAGTATAAATGTTACCTTGATAGGCTCTACTACGAATTAGCTTTAAAATGACTTCATATTTTCTTATCCTCTCTGCATCTAACTTTTTACTATATTGATCTCTAATTATCGGTTCTGAATTTAAAACTGAATCATTATGCATAAAGGCTCCATCTTTCCAACAAAGCGTTATTTGTTCATTATTACACTGAGAGTAATTAGACTTTTTACGTGATAAAATTCTTTCATCAGGAGAAGCCTTTGCTTTATCTGCTTTAGTCAAATACCAACGTGATCTTACTGTATTATTCCATGCTGTTGAACCTCCTGTACCTGTTTTCCTTTGTATTCCAACATCAGAGGGATGCATACATAATAACACTGCACCACCTATTTCTCTTGCAATTCGACCACAACAATCCTGCACAAAATGCCTGACGTGTATACGATTGTTTTCGTTTCCATCAAATAAATCTGCAGCTGTATCTAGTATAACAAGTTTTGGTTGAAATGATTTAATACTCTCAAGTAAATCGCGGAAAAAAGATGTTGTCTTACCTGAATCTTTGCTATTGAAATCCATTAATGTATTATCTTTACCCACTCTTGTCAGCATTCGAACTTTGTATTCAATTGAAGATCCTGTAATTTGATAAAACTGGTTAATTGCATATTGGCGACGTGTAAGTTCAAGTCTATCATCCTCACAAAATAAAGCATACACCTTTATAGGATTTAATTTGATACCAAGCCATGATTTACCTGCTGCAAGAGCCGTCATTAGCTGCTGAGCAAGAAGTGATTTTCCAACACCACCATCACCATAAAGAGCAGCAACATAACCTGATGGAAGCCAATCTTGAATTATCCACTCTCTTTTTGGAGGGATCTTATCGCTTTCTGGCAAGCTAATCATGTCAGTAATAAGTTTATCATCAATGGTAGGAGTATAGGATTTTCCAGTGTTAATAAACTCTTGCACATTAAACCCCTCAATAATACCATCTGCAACATCCCAACCTTTTGGTTTATCTTGTGGAACTTTGAGAATAGAAAGCGAGGCAATACCTAAACTTGTAAGTTTCATGGCAGCATTTTCAGCATACTTTTTACCTGGTTCATCATTATCTGGCCAAATGACAATATGTTTATCTTTAAGTGGAGTCCAGTCTGTTTTATCAATAAGTGCATTTGCTCCAGACATTGCGGTTGTTGCTGTAATTCCTTGATTTATTAGTGCTTCAGCGCATTTTTCTCCTTCAACTAGAATAACTTTATCAGATTTCAAGACACCTGGTATATTGTACAAAGGCCTTATTTTTGGCGCAACATAGTCGGATTGCTTAATATCAAAAGGGAGATATTTTTTTCCATCAGGTGTATCATAGCGGGAAACCTTAACAATAATTTGGCCATTTTCATCAAGGTAGTTCCAACTGTACGTAATGAATTGCTTAAGATTTTTGATAGCACTTTGTTTTTTTGTATATTTTTTGCTATCTCCAAGCCATTCACCAATTGAAGATATTACTTCGAGAAATTCTGTTTTTGCATTTTTGCCATGTACAGCTGCCCAAAGATCAATAATATCACCACCATCATTTGTGGCAAAATCATACCATAGCCCAGCTTTTTCACCGCTTAATGCTACTCTTAGGCTCTGTCCCCTGTCACCTTGTATGTTACCAACTCGAAATTCATCGCCATGGAAGGTCCCATTGGGAAATAGATAAGAAAGGCATTGCCTTATGCTTGATAGTAATTTTCTTTTAATTTCTTCTGAATTAAGTTTTTGTAATGGTTCTAAGTGTGAGATAGCATTGTTAAAATTACAATACTCATTGGTTAAAGTATTTTCTTGCTTGATATCAGTTGAAAAATTTTCTACCATAAAACTAAACTCCTTTATAATTTAAGCTTTGAAAGATTTTTGAGTAAGACTCTTCAATTACTCGTTAAGGAAAGCTGTGGGTATTGCTTCGCCTTGTCTCAAGCGAGAACACCTTATTATAATTCTACAATACTTTTCTTATCATGTCAAATTTTTATTATAATCTTTTTAAGGCATAAGGAAATTTTTCATTCAGTGTTTTTGTTCAAGTTCACCTCCACCTCATGCTTGCCTTTCTAAAAACATGGACAACTGAATCCTAGCTTTTATCTTCTTTTAATTCTTTACGTACATTATTTTGAATCTTCTTTAGGAAATTATTGGGAGATACAACTTGTACGCCTCTTGCTTTCTCAAATGCCTCCCTTGCTATACCAGCACTTTTGCCACCTTTCTTTGCAGCTTCTAAGTTCGCATTGTATCCTTGTACATCTTTATCTTTTACTTCATCAATAGTGGCTTGTTCACCCAACATGTTAAAGATTAATTCTATCGGCGTCATGTGATCTCTTAACGACTGTTTCTTTAATTTTTTTATTTCTTTATGTTCTTTCGTTTTTACCCCAAAAGTTGCCTGAGAAATCACATCAGTTAATATTGCATATTCTTTACCTTCGATGCGTTTATTATTATGATCAGTGATATTTCTGTTGTCCCATTCTCTGGTAAGCTGATTTCTAACAGATATAGATTGTATTCTTTTATCTATCCACTCTTGAGAATATCCTTTTGCAACGTAGTTAGCGTAAGCTCGTTTAAATGCAAGCTCAGGATTATCGTACTCTTGTAACCTTTCATACCCAACTTTTGCAAGCCAGCGTTTAAATTTTTCAACCTTTTTAGAAGGAACAGACTGTAAAATACGAAACAAACCTTCAACACTTGTACAATTAATCTTTTGTATACCACCTTTTGTCTTAATTTCAAGGGGGGTGACAAGTTGTCCCCATCCTTTAGAAAGCCCTATATCTCTGCTTTTTATCTTCTTTAAGTAATCTGATGGGTTGGGGCTACCTGTAAGAGAAGCAATTACTTCTGTTACAACAAACCACCATTCCCCATTATGTAATACCCTAGTTAAATTGCTGCTATCAAATGAGGTAATTTCAATATCTCCTTCGTTTGGGTTTAAAATATCGGTTATCATGTACCTTGATATGTGAAACTGAAAAACTTTCAGAACAAGTTAAATACTTTATTCCATAAGGTCAAGAATTTTATTAGCCAACTTTTATAGTGCATTTTTTATATTAACTAAATCTCTTAATTGATCATTGTTAAATTCTGTAATCCAATTCTCACCACTACTTATGGTAAGGTTCGCTAATTCCTTCTTGCTTTGAATCATCTCATCAATACGCTCTTCGAAGGTACCTGTTGAAAGTAGTCTATATACCATAACATTACGCTCTTGTCCAATACGATAAGCTCGATCTGTTGCTTGCGCTTCCACTGCTGGATTCCACCATAAGTCATAATGTATTACATGATTTGCTGCTGTTAAATTAAGTCCTATTCCTCCAGCTTTTAAAGACACTATAAGGATGTTGGACTGGAATAAGTTTTGAAAGTCATTAATCATTGTATCACGTGCTTTTCTAGACAGTCCTCCATGTAAAAATGGCACTTTTGATTTAAATCTTTCCTCAAGTAACTTAGATATAATTTCACCCATTTCAGTATATTGAGTAAATATTAATGATTTCTCTGCAAGATCACTAATCCCAGTCAATACTTCTTCTAGCATCTGCATTTTACCAGATTGTTCAATACTTGCATGCTTTTTCTTGCCGTACTGTGATGGATGATTACAAATTTGTTTTAAAGCATTGATGAGCTTGAAGATTAGACCCTTACGTTCAATTCCATCACTCTTTTCTATCTTCTCCATAGTTGTATCAACAACCTTTTGATAAAGTGCTGTTTGCTCTGAAGTAAGTGCACAATAACGGTTATTCTCAATTTTATCTGGTAAATCCTGAATAATGCTTTTATCATTCTTAAGTCTACGTAACATAAAAGGACTAGTGATTTTCATAAACCTTTCTAGACAAGTTTTATCCCTTTCCTTTTCAATCGGTGTTGCAAAGCGTGTTCTAAACTGCGCAGAAGTACCAAGATAAGATTTATTGATAAAGTCAAAAATGCTCCAATACTCAAGCAACCTATTCTCAACAGGAGTACCGCTCATTGCTATTCTATGTGTTGCCTCAATAGCTTTAATTGCTTTGGTTTGTTCAGTATTAGGATTTTTTATATTTTGTGCTTCATCAATCACGAGCAAAAACCATCTTATTTTGTTGAGTTCTTTTTTGTCACGACGTGCAAGACCGTAGGATGTGAGTGCTACATCATAATCACTGGCTAATTCTCGATTTTGTCCATGATAAATGAAAAACTTCAACTCTGGTGCAAAACGCTCCATCTCTCGTTGCCAATTACTTAAGATACTTGTTGGTGCTACTATTAAAACTCTTTTTTCATCTAAAAATCCTGTATTTTTGCAATATAGAATAGCTGCAATAACTTGTATAGTCTTACCAAGGCCCATATCATCAGCAATTATACTACCAAACCCGCTTTCTATATTCTGTATAAGCCAACTAAATCCACGTTCTTGATATGGGCGTAGCTGTGCTATTAGATTATTTGGCGTGTTAACAGGTGTGTAAGTGTTAAGTTTACTAAATAAGTTTGTAAGCTGATGGTCAAATGCTACTTTAGCTTCGTTCATTTCACCAGTCAGAGCAGCTTGCATAAGTTCTGCTTGATTTAAATAATTAGGTGTTTTATCAAGTTTTTTGAGTAAAGATTCTACCTCTTTATCATCCAAAAGCACATACTGATCGACAATGCGCACAAGTCCACGAGAGTCTTTTAGCAATTTTTTAAATTCTTTAACACTTATTTTTTTATCGCCTATTGCTACTTTCCAATCAAATTTCAACAAACTTTCAAGCGTTAAAAAACTTTCTCGATCTTCTTTTATTTTATCTTTAGCAGATACATTAAGGCTTAATTCTGGCTTGAAGATTTTTTGTAAAGATTTTGGCAAAATAACTGTGATTCCTATAGCTCTTAGCACTGGTAAAATACCCAGAAACAATGGTGCAAAATCATCTAAGTTAAATGATAACTTGCTATTGCTATCAATCGCTTTTTCTAATTCAGGTATGTATTGAGATAAGAGTGCAAGATCAGATAAAATACTAAGCTTTATGTTTTGATTAGAAAGTGCTTTTTCCAGCTTTATGAATGACTTCTCATCATCCAGTGATAACTTTACCTCAAGTTCAAATTTTTCATTGTGATCTTTTATCATTAGATAGAATTTATAAGCCTTATCTGCTAAATAAAGGCGTGACAACCAGAGATTAATTGCTTGTGGTATTTCTTTGTTGCTAAATTTAGTAAACTTGTATGAATTTCCAGTAAAGAATAACTCAAAGATGCACTTATCTCTATACTTAGAGAGTGATGTAGGAAAGTTATCTGTTATATACCCTAAAAGGACAAGAGAGATAGCAACATTCACTTGTTTCTCTGGTTCCAGAGCAGTTTCTTGATATTTGATCAATAGAGGTGGACAAATAGATGCCATCTTTCTATGAATCTCCTTAACTGAAGCATTGGATAATGCTGGAATCCACCTGATTATGACTTCTTCTCTTCTGTTCTGTAATATCTGTGGTATGAAAGCTGATTTTTCCATCATGATACGTGCAAATTGTGAAATCATATGCATAAAGCGAAGTTCAGGGTTAAGCTTGTGAAGTAACGAGTTAGGAATATCTTTCAAAAACCTTGCTATATCTTGCAATATATTTTTACTGAGCATAAACAAATTAGTTGCACCATTGCTCGCTTGAGTAAGGTAATGCTGATCATTAATAGATAGTTGAAATGTTTCCCAATTCTCAATATTTCCCCATTTTTTTGTAAATAATTCTTCCTCTGATAGTTTCTTCTTAGAACGTTGGAGATAACCATAGTACCCTACTTTTCCTGCTGGATGCTTTTGCCAATGCTTATATGCTATCTGCAGGATATTATGAAAGTTTTTTTCAAAGAAAAGTGGATTGTCTGTTAAAATACCACTGATGCAATCAAAAAGGTTAGGAATAGCTGATAAATCAATATCATTTAAAATTGCTTGGTTAAAAGTTGTGTGTATTCTAACTTGAGGACAAGTTTTAAGTACATTATTGATCATTAAGACATTTTGAGCATTTTCTAATTTTCCATTTCCAAAATCATCGATAAGCGTTGACAAATTACAATTATGAATATTAAAAATTATGAAGGGGTTTTTATCAATTTCTGCAGCAATAAGATAAATTACAGCGGCAATGTGTTTACAAGGCATAGCCCAATCAGGACAACTGCAACTTGCATTCATCTCCTTCCAATTTGAAGGAAATAATTTAATCCCAAGATCACTAAGCTTATCAAATAAGCTGGCTGGTAATTGCCTATTTATTAATTTAGATAATATAGAAGGTGATGTTTCAATAATCTGACGAATAGTGCGTTGTTCTGATGGACTTAATTCATTAAGTATAATTTCTACTTGATATGGTTGAGGTTTTGAACCACGAATTTTATATGGGTAAGATCCTGAGCTATGAACTTTAGCTGTAACTATGTGGCCATTAATTTTAACACCAAAAGCTCGGCCAGTATTAGCACAAGTCCTACCACGTGATAGGCGATTATCATAATCAATTCTATTGAAACACTGAAGCCATTTCTCTCCCCACCAAGTTCTTCCATAGATAGCCATTTTATAAAATCGTATATTTCAATATAAAAAACATTAATCTTATAGATAATTTATGTCAAATCCACCTTAAAAAAAACAAACTAAAGATTCAGCGTTACCTATCACTATAAGGCAAAGAATTTTACTGATCAAAAAGTTATAGAATTTAACCTGACCGAATACCATGTAAACTGCAATAATGACTCAGATCCAAAACAGGATGATCCAATTCACGAACTAGAAAATTATGTAGTGGTACTTTACCCAGGTGTACTTTTGTGGCACGAGCATAGGCACTTGAACCGTTCTTGGAAGGACATACAGCTAATTAGCTTAATATACTAACCATATATGCTTATATTTTCATATATATTAATATTTAGTTAAATACGTATGCGTGATTGAAAAAATAATTTGCCTTTAGCGCTTAGCTAGAATATAATAGTAATAACGATTAAGTAAACATACAAATTTTACTTGGCGTTAGAAAGGCTATAATTTTGGGGGTTAAGATGAGGGAATTAAATAAAAGACTTAGGGAATTATTAAAGAATTCATTCGAGGATATAAATTCAAAAGATGAAAATGGTAATACAATATTACACTTAGCAGCACAATTTTCTAGCTATAAAACAGTAAAATTACTGATAGAAAAAGGTGCTAATATTAATATTGAAAATAATGAAGGAGAAGTACCACTACATCGAGCTGCACTTGCAAGAAAGGTAAGGAACGTTAGGGCACTCATAGAAGCAGAAGCTGATGTTCATTGTACAAACTATAATGGTTCTACACCATTACATCTTGCGAGTGGGTCTGTATGGTTATTTAGAGAGAAAGGCGGTAATGCTAAAGGAACAGTAAAAGAGCTGCTAAAAGCAGGCGCAAATGTTAACGCTATAGACAGATTTGGAACCAGTCCATTATTTCGCGCTAAAGATCAACCAGAGTTAGCAGAGCTGATCAAAAAATATGGAGGAAAGATAATAGATAGGATTGGTACAGGTGTACAAGAATTCGCGAATTTTTATGGTGATCATCTTATAAAAGAAATATCATCAGCAGTGAAAAATTTATATGCAGAAGAAATTGAAGAACTTAAGCAAAAAAAATATAAAGAACCAGATGTAGAAGACGATAAAGAACCAAGTGTAAAAGACGATAAAGACAAAAAATACCATTAATTTATAGTTAAAGAAGCTTAAAAAGATTAGCAATTGATTATCAATATATTAATTATATATATCAATATTCTAATATATATTAAAAAAGAGCTAATTTCAATCACAGAGTGTACAAATAACTTGCTTTTAGTAGCAAAAGCGAATATACTAGAATAACATCAAGTAAATAAAACAAATTTGCTTGGCGTTAAAAGAGGCAATTTTATGGGGGTAACCATGAGTAAATTAGACAAAAGAATTCAAGAATTATTAGCAAACTCATTTTATGGAATTAATGAACAAGATGAGTATGGTGAAACTGTATTACATTTAGCAGCAAGATCTTCTAATTATGAAAGAGTAAAATTACTAATAGAAAAAGGAGCAGATGTTAACGTTAAAAATAAGGAACAAAGAACTCCGTTACATGATGCTGCTCTTGCAGAGAATGCAGAAACCATTCAAGCGCTTTTAGAGGAAGGAGCTGATGTAAACGCTACTGACTGTTCTGGATATACACCATTGCACTGGGCAAGCACAATGTGCTGCAAAGATGCAGTAATAAAGCTAATAGAAGGAGGGGCAAATGTTAATGCTCAAAATCATATAGGAAGGACTCCGCTGCATGAAGCTGTATTTATGAGGGAGATAGGAAATATTAGAGCAATACTGGAGGCAGGAGGTGATCTGAATGTGAGAGACCATAAGGGGTATACACCTATAAATTTAGCTCACAAGGCTGGTGTTAAAGAGATAGTGGAGGAGCTAACTGCATATAAAGATAGCACCGAAAGCTTTCCAGAGCTAATGAGCAAACAGTATAAATTTTAAAAAGGAGGGGAAGCAATGGAGGTTCAAATGGAAGTAGTAGGTTTATATATCGTATCAAAAAAGCAAAGAAAACAAATTGAAGAGTTGAAAAATAGGATTATCAAGGATGGACATGATTTGTTGGAGGAAAATGAATTCATCGGTAAAGCTGAGCTGGAAAGCTTAAGATATCAAGTAGCGAAAGGTAGAATTGAAAAAATATATGTATATTCTCCTGATGATCTATCTGAGAAATTTGCAGACCAAATTAAACTAGTAAGGGAATTTCATCAAGCAGGAGCAGAAGTAATTTTCTTAAAGCACGAGACTAAAGGCCTGATATCTAGCTTACTATGGAAATCACAATGGGCAATGGAAAAATATAAGCATGCAATGGAGTGGCAAATAAGTTGAAAGCTATAGCAATTTATAAAAAGGAGAAAAATAAGGTAGCACCGGAGCTAAAGAGCAAACAGTATAAATTTTAAATAAAGGGGGTAAAAGACAAGTGAATACATCTATTGTTGATGAGGTAAAATCTTTAGAGAGTAAAACACTAAAAGAACTTAGGGCAATTTGGAAAGATTTATTTCAATCTGATGCACCACCATATTGCCGAAAGTATTTAATCACAAGAATTGCTTATCGGTTACAGGAAATAGCATATGGTGAATTATCAAGAAAATCAACCAAAAAACTTAATGATCTAGCAAACCAAATGGAGAAAGGTAAAGGCTTGAGTAGCAGCAACCTACCAAGGCCAGGTACAAAACTTATTCGTGAATATAAAGGAGAACGTCATGAAGTATTAGTTACAGTGGTGGGATTGGTTTATAAAGGTCAGGCTTATACATCACTTTCTGCAGTTGCTAACAGAATCACAGGCAGTCATTGGAATGGTTTAGTATTTTTCAAGGAGAAAGAATAAATGAGTAAGGAAGTTCGTTGTGCAATTTATACGAGAAAGTCTGATGAATCTGGGTTAGAACAAGCATTTAATAGTATAGATTCACAGAGGTCAGTGTGTGAAGAATATTTTGCAGCAAATAAACAAGAAGGCTGGGAATTACTATCAAAAAGATATGATGACGGAGGGTATTCAGGAGGTAATCTAGATAGACCAGGTTTACGAGAATTACTACAGGATATAGAAATAGGAAGAGTTAATTATGTAATAGTTTTCAAGCTAAATAGACTAACAAGGTCATTAGTAGATTTTATCAGAGTAATATCAGATCGCTTTAATAGGAATAGAGTAAGATTTAGATCAGTAACAGAGCCATACTTAAATGAAGAAAGCACAGATAATGAGTTCATGTTATATTTAAATTTAGGTATTGCTCAACGAGAAAGAAAAGCAGTAGGAGATCATATTCGCATAAAAATCGCTGGATCAAAGCAAAGAGGAATATGGATGGGTGGTGTGGTACCACTTGGCTACGATGCTAAAGAAAAAAAACTAATTATTAATGAGGAAGAAGCAACAGTAGTTAAACATATTTTTGAAAGATTTATTGAGCTGAAATCAATGGCTGCAGTGGCAAAAGAATTAAACAGCCAAGGATATAGAGTAAAAGAACGAAAGGTAAAATCAGGAAAGACTTACGGAGGAGGAGAATTCAAAAAAGCAACAGTTAGAGGAATAATAACTAATTCTACGTATATAGGAAAAGTAAAATACAAGGAAAAGTGCTATCCAGGGCAACATCAAGCAATAATCGATGAGGAGCTATGGAATAAAGCACAAAAGATAATAAGAACACGCCAAGCAAAGTATGTGCTAAAGTATGAAGAGATGTTACTGAAAGGGGTAATAAGATGCCATTCATGTAACGTCAGTATGGCAGCAACACATACAAGAAAAAGAAACAAAAGCTATAGGTACTATGTTTGTCGTAATCATGTAAGAGGAATTCACTGTCCATCAAGTAATCGAACAATAGCAGCAGGGGAGGTAGAAAAGTACGTAATAGAGGAAATAAGATACCTACTGGCAAACTCTGAACAAGCGCTTACAGATATTAATGAAACAAAAAGGTTAAAAGAACTTGGTGAAATGTGGAGTAATTTATTTCCAGTCAAACAGCAAGAGATAATCAAGCAATTGGTTAAGACAGTTTGGATAAGAGATGATGGAATAGAGCTAAGTGTGAAAGTAAAAGACCTACAGGAGCTATCGTATGCCTATGCAGCTTAAAGATGAAGAGATATTGTTATGTAAGAAAAAAGAAAGTACAACAAGGATGCAGGTAAAAAATGGAGAAATTTCTCTATTTAGGCAGCTACAGTTAAAGAAAAGTGTTGGTAGATGTATGATACTTGCTCCAGAAAATGAAGAAAATGATAAGAAAGATAATACACTACTGAAAGCATTAGTAAGAGCACATCTATGGCAACGTCAAATAAAAGAAGGAAAATACGCAACAACGAGGGAGCTTTGTACTGAAATTAATGTACGACATATACAACGAATTTTACGTTTAAATTACCTTGCTCCAAGGATTAAAGAGAATATTCTAAATGGAACACAGCCAAGGAATCTGAAATTAGCTGATTTAAAGAAAATACCACATTCATGGAATGAGCAAATGAAGCTTTTTTATGGACAATGAATTTTAATAGGCGTATTAATATCTTCTCTATTATCATTAGTAAATAAATATTTAAAAAAATTGCAAAAAAGATTTGACTTCCCCCCAAATCCATGGCTTCATGACGACCACCGCGCGAAAAGCGTAGTAAATAATAAAAAAAATTTAGTCATTAATTAGTAGGAAATTTTATGAATAATAACAAAAATAAAACAAAAAATGAAAGAGAAAAACTAGAGACAATAATATTATCAGGCAAAGATGGAGTAGAGGATCATGAGCTACTGGGATTAGCTATATGTTCAGGAAATCGCTTGGCAAAAAGTATAGCTATTGCAGAAAAATTGATTCACTTTTTTGGTGGTATAGGAGGAGCAATAAACTCTGATTATCACCAGCTTCTAAGTATAGACTCGGAAATGACAGACTCAATGGTTACAATAATTTTTTGCATCAAGAAAATGCTAGCCAGAATATTAAGAGGTCAGTTAAAAGAATTACCCGTTATTGATAATGAAGTTATACTAAGGGATTATTTGAAATTAGTAATAGGACAATCAAGAAAAGAGCGCTTACGGGTAATGTACTTAAACCAAAGTTATCAATTAATCTATGAGTATATTCAAGATTTTGGCACTGTAGACAGAACACCAATGTACTTAAGAGAGATAATTGGGAAAGGATTAAATCTTAACGCAACGTCTATTATAGTTGCACATAATCACCCCAGCCGAGATCTAAAACCTACAAAGGAAGATAAAGAAAGTACGTTAGATTTAGTTTTGACATGTATGAAATTAGGGATAGAATTTGTGGATCATATAATTGTAACGGAAACAGGTTATTTCAGCTTTAAAGAAAATAATCTGCTATAGAATAAAGGAGTGAGAAATGGAATGTTTGTTGTATTCTGATGAGCAGCTAAAGCAGCACTGCCAAGGGTTAAATGATAAGGAAAGACAAGATCTTTATTATCAGGTACTGGCTAGAGCTAAAGAAGCAATGAGAAGTACCAAAGAAATTAACCAAATAAAAATGTTAAGCAGGGCTGCAGTTGCGATAGAGGAAATAATAGGCAAAGAGTCAATCGAATTGTCTAATGCAGACCATCCATTTCGAAACGTGAATATAGTCACTAATACTCCTGAAGGTAATGTAAATTATCTATTCAGTACATGTGACTCCTCAGAATTATATGATGTGAGAGAAGATAGGGAGAAAGCACTATATCAAGCAATAAAGTCAAATGATGTAGAAATAGTAAGACATCTACTTATGATACTTGTTCCTGAAGGTATTTGTTTAGAACGTCCAATAGAATTAGAAATATCAATTTACGGGAAATGCAAAAAAGCAGAGAAAATAAGGGATATGGGAACTGATGAGATCAGAGGAATAGACCTGAAATACTTGAAGGAGCTAGAAACATTATTGCAAAAGTTTTATGAAGAGTTAAAACCGGATCTTATAAAAGACATGGAAAATTATCTTCAGAAAAAGTTAATATTTTATCATTTTTTGTATGAAGCAAGAGTTAGTGAAAAAACTACAATTGACCTGATTAAGATATTTACTGCTCAAAGTGAAATAAACTACCAGATAGACCTGTTGTTACTGTCGTTAATAGAAGATGGTATCGAAGAAAAAGAGTTACGTGAAAAAATCAATAATATGATAGATCTACTAGGAAAATATAGAAAATTTGAAGAGCTAGAGTATAAGGTTAGAAGATTAAAGTTAGAACTCGCAAGTGGAAAAGCAGACAAAGAAAGCTTAGAGAGACGGGAAGATGAGATGAAAGAAATAGAAGAAAAATATATCAAAGTGACCGACTTAGCTGGCGAAAGAGATAAATTGGTAAAGCAGTTACAGTAAATGATTAAACTGATATGTCAAGCCTTAGTATACAGCTAGGAAGAAAAATAAAGCACTTTAGGCTAATGCGTGGACTGAACCAAACTCAGCTTGGAGAAAAAGTAGGCGTTTCATATACACAAATACAGAGATATGAAAATGGCTCAAACCAGGTTTTGGTCAGTAGGCTATGTGAGCTGGCAGAAGCTTTATCAGTTGATATTTTAAGTTTCTTCACTGACACACATATAGAGTCAACAGATCCATGGGATGAAGAGAGTGAAGATGTATTGAAAGAATATAGCAAAATTAAAAGTAAGAAGTCACGTGATTTTGTTTATTCATTAACCAAGTTCTTGTCTCAGCTTTCGTAGTAACTTGCACAAAAATCGAAATTGCTTTAATATTTTTACTCTTTAGCATTTCTACTATGATTTCAACCATTGACATACAAATAGGAAAGAAAATAAGGGAGAGAAGACTAATTTGTGGTTTAAGCCAAGCAGACTTAGCAAAAAAGGCTGGCATTTCACCTCAACAGGTACAAAAATATGAGACTGGAGTAACTCGTATTGTGGTTGATAAATTATACGAATTAGCAGAAA
This sequence comes from Wolbachia endosymbiont of Folsomia candida, assembly GCF_001931755.2. Lineage (NCBI taxonomy): Bacteria > Pseudomonadati > Pseudomonadota > Alphaproteobacteria > Rickettsiales > Anaplasmataceae > Wolbachia > Wolbachia endosymbiont of Folsomia candida. Next base: position 315,960 of record NZ_CP015510.2, on the reverse strand, counting down.
CTTTATCAGTTAATATTTCATATTTCTTAACAAATATTTCTGAAAATGCAGCAGAATTGCATGATAAAAACAAGACATTTGATTATGACAATAGTAATATAGACGGCGAAGAAATGTTAAAATTCGTGAAAGAACACAGAAAGATTAAAGAAGAGATGTCACGTAATGTTATCCATTCACTAATAATGTGTATTCTTTCAGCGGAGCAGCAGAAGCAGACCTAGCTTATTCCGTGTATCACAGGTTTTGTGTCTTCTAACCTCTCTGTCCAAGATAGAGATTCTCTGCTTTTAAAGTTACTGATTGGCTTTATTGTTTCCATAGACTTTTGGCCACAAGACTTTTGATCACAGAATCTACCAGACCTAAGGAAGCCTCCACTTGCTACTGCTTTACAAACAGACATTCCACCAAATAGGCAGCCTTGTCCTATTGATTCTCCAGTTTTTTGTAGTTTGTTCCATAGATCTTTATTTTCTACTTCAAGTTGGATTGTATTGTAATTTTTTATATCTTGGTAAATTCTGACGTGTAATTCTCCAAGAGTGGTAGGAAATGTGACTGTAAATGCGCTGGTATCTGATATATCCGTGTAATTTCTTTTACCGTTTTTCTCAGTCTTAATTTCTACTTCACTTTCACCTAGTCTTACGATGTTGCCACCTAAACTTAAGTTACCTCTACTTAGGCCTAAATCCCTTGCACCACTTACAACTTTGGCAACATTGACTCTGCTATTTTGTGAAAATGCCATGTAAAAGGTCTGATTATCAAATTCAACCTTTTTTACTGTTCCTTCAATAGCAGCACTTTCCCCAATTTCCCTGAGTTTTTGTAGTCGATTATATATCTGAGGTTCAACTTCCTTTTCGACCTTATTGCAAATTTCAATAGTGTTCTTATTGCCCTGTATATAACTCTTATCAAAGTAAGCTCCACTCAGTGCTAACTTTTTAATTATGTTTGCTTGCTTATCTTCCGTGAATTTATCTTCACACAGCTTAAATATCGCAATATTAGAAAAGCTATACCCATCTTCGTTGTGTGCATTTATTCTTATCCCTAAGTCCAACGCTTGATTTACAATTTTGTCTAATTCTTCTATATCTTTAGCCGCGATAACTCTTTCTAAAAATTCGTTTAACTTAATATTTTCATCTTCATTTAGCCTGATTTCACTTAAAGCTGCTTGGAAAGGATTGAGATTTTCAGGGTATAAAGAAGGTTTTGCCGGTAGTTCTACCTTACTATCCAAGTCTATTTTTGTAGATGCGTTAGCCTTTTCTATTGAGCCAGTTTTACTTGAAGCCATAGCAGACTTATCCGTTAAATAAGGTAGTAAATCCTTACTAACTATTTCACTTAATAACCTTTTAGATAACTTTTTAGATAACTTTTTACGATGAATTGTTTTTTTCTTAACCATAATACCCTCTATCACATTAGATAATATTTAAATATACGGTGACAAATGCTAACAAACTGTTAACATATGTGCGTCTATTGATTTATTATATATAATAATATCTAATATAGCAAGTATTATCGTACAAGAATAATAAGACTAAATTCAAAAAAACATAGATGATACAGAAGCAATTATTAGAGTTTTAGATAATTTATATAATATATTAATCTGCTGTTTTATTGTTATCGCATTGATGGTATTACAAATATATATAGCAATTTTTGCGCGATAAAGTTAATATAAAAAAAATATCTGTATCTGTAAACTGGAATAATGTTATTAATTTAGTGAGGTTTATATGACAAAGGAAATTGAAAAGGTAATATCAATCGATACTATCAGGGAATATCTTAAAAAGAATGATAAGGCTAAAAAAATTGCTGATTACAATGCTAAAGTGATGCAAGATGCAAGGTATAGCAGGACATCTGTATATGGTATAGCTAAAACTCAAAATGATTCAGGTAAAACTCCGTTACATTTGGCTGCTCAAAGCGATAACTTATACCTAATTACATACCTTATAAGTGAAGGAGTAGACATTAATGCTCAAGACAAATTTGGCTCTACTCCGTTACATTATGCTGCTGATATGGGCTATTTTGATATAGTAAAATTCCTTATAGATAATGGTGCTGACTTTAAGATTACTGACGACCAAGATAATACGGCTTTGTTCTATGCATTTGAGCACGGTAATTTTAAGCTTATTAAATATTTTCTTGAGGAAAAATCTGTTGATCCTATGCAGACTGAAAGTGGTTTTAATTGGACCCTTTTTGACCGAGCCGTTTCAAGTGGTAACTTAGATGTTATACGGTACCTCATAGACGAGAAGAATGTTACTTATAAAGGCAATGATATGCTCGCAAATGCAGTATCAATCGGCCATATGGAAACTATCAAATATCTTATAGAAGAAAAAGGAATTGATCCAAATTTTCCTGATGAGAATGGCTGGTCGCCACTATTCGATGCTGTTGCAGACAGTAACATTGAAATAACAAGGTATTTACTGGAGAAGAAGGCTAATATAAATGCTACAATTAAAGATGGCTCTACTGTATTACACATAGCTGCCCATGAGTGTAAATTTGAAATAGTTTCACATCTTATAGAGAAAGGCGCAGATGTTAATGCTATTAATCATAAAGGAAATACTCCGTTACACGTGGCTGCTGAAGGTCATGAATTTCAAAATAAAAGACATCAACAAGATGTAGTAAAATACTTTGTAAGTTGTGGTGCTGAAGTTAATGCAAAAAACAATGATGGTATGACTGCTCTTGATGTTGCAGCAAACAGTAATGTAACACAATATCTAAATTCTACTAATAAATTAAATGGTGGTCTGTATGAGTAAAGAAACTATGGTTGCAAAATTATTTTCTGCAGCTGAGAAAGGAGATTTTGAAGAAATTAATAGATTAGTTATCCAAGAAGGTATAGATATTAATACTAAGTTTGATGGAGAAACAGTAGCAGACATAGCTTATCAGTGTGGCCATAAAGATGTAGCAAGATCTTTGGTGATAAGTGGTGTAAAAAGTACTTATTATGTTGGATTACTATGCTATGCAGCTAAAACAGGAGACAGAGATTTGTTCAGAATATGTAGCAAATTCGTTTATCTAAAAGGAGTTATTGATTCAGAAGATCAAACACCAGTGGAACTAGCTTACTATAATGGACACAAAGAATTTGCAATGGAAATATTAGAAAAACATTACAAGTCTCCTACTAAATACAGCATATTAAGTAAAATAAGCAACAAAGATCCTAACGTTATTGAAGGGTTATTTTCTGCTGTTAATTTAGGGGATGTAAACAAAATTGAAGAATTAGTAAATGTACAAAATGTTGACCTTAAAGCTAAAGATAAAAGCGGGAAAACTATCGTAGAGAGAGCATACGAAAATAAAAAAATAGATAGGCTTAAATCACTTATGGATAAAAATGAATATGTCAAAAATTGTATTAATGAAATGACACATATTGCTATCGGGGAAGGAAATCTTGATCTATTAAGGTTGCTCGTAAACGAGCTGAATGTAGATACGAAAAGCAATAGAATGGTATATATTGCTATAAGAGAGAAAAAGCTTGATGTAGTAAAGTTACTTGTAAACGAACTGAATGTAGATATTAGAGCGGAAAATAATGCTATCCTGTGTGAGGCTATAGAATATATGCCTGTCTGCGATATTGATAAGTTGAATAAAGACAAAAAAGAATATACAAAGATGGGGAAAGAAACAGCAGGATATACAAAAATTGTAGAATTCTTACTGGAAGCAGGAGCTAACCCTACAGAAGGGATGTATAGAAGTGATGTACCTATATTTAGGGCTTTTTCTTGCATACGCATTGAGCGCCAAAGATATATGGTGAAGTTATTACTTGAAAAGGCAAGAGTAAAAACTAATCTAAATGTCAAGGATAATACAGGCGATACAATTCTACTTTGTGCGATCAAGTATCAGGATGTACAAACAGTTCAATATCTACTGCTCAAAGCAAAAGTTGATCCAGATATTGATAATTATGGTAAAACACCATTAATGAGAGCAATAATATTAAATAATATAGCGATAGTAAAAGAATTACTGATGGCAAAAGCTAATCCTAATACCAACTTTCATTACACACCTCTTGTACAAGCTATTCGAGGTATAAGAAGAAATAGTCTGGAGATAGTTAAACTACTTGTTAAAAACGGAGCAAATCCTAATATGACTTCTGATACAGGACATACACCACTTATGGAAGCTGTTTTAATGGACAGTGAAGAGGTTATAGAATATCTTTTACCATGCCTAGAAAGGAGAAGTGATAGTGATTTATATATGTATGAATCTAACTTAAAAACTACATTAAAAAATTATCCAGAAGTAATAGAGTTTTTTATAGAAAAAGGTATTGAGATTAAGCAAATTGATGACTATATATCAAAGAATCCTGATATTTTTAATACTTTTGTACAGGGCTATGTAAAAAATTATTTGAGTATTTTAGAGTTTCTTCTGCAAAATGGAGCAGAAGTTAATTTAATTGAGCCAGAATATGAATGTACTGGATTACATGATGCTGCAGGAAAGGGTAATTTAGGTGCAGTAAAATTACTGATTAAATATGGTGCTAACATCAATCTCAGAAATGAAGGAGGCTTTACCCCACTAGACCTTGCTAAAAAAAATGAACATAAAGGGGTAGTAACATTCCTAGAGCAACTTAATTAGGCAAGCAATCTTTTAAAATCCAGAGGTTATAAAATTCTTAGAGATTGTATCTAGTAGAGAAAGAAGCTGATATGAATCTTGTAGGTGATAAAAGCCTTAGACCACACTCTTAAAGCTCTAGATATTTTTTACAATAAGTCTTTCCTTTAAGCATGAAAAAAAGTCTGTAATTCAAGAAACTTTAAGAAAGTAAAATTACTCAAATATAACGTTTCTATGTTGTACTCTTGGAATGTAACAGCAAGAAAAATTTAATAAAATTCTAGGATCATTAGATTAAAGTAATATCTTTACAACACTTTTAGCCTACAATACTATGCAGGTTGAGTGTAAACTTTTTTTTAAGTTTTTAAGAGGGACTAGAATGACTATTACCAATGTGAAAAATGACTCTTCCTGTACAGGGGAAAGAACCGATACTGGCTGTCCTGAAATGGGAAGAAAAATAAAAGAATGGCGATTGATAAGAGGATTTTCTCAAGAAGCATTGGGAAAGAGAGTTGGTATTACATTTCAGCAAATACAGAAATATGAGTCTGGAAAAAACAGCGTTTCAATTGAAAGGTTATATTCTATAGCCGCAGCGTTGTCTGTTGATTTTGCAGTTTTACTTCCTACTCCTCCAGTAACAACAGAACTACATGAAGAGAGTAGTTTTGAACATAATGATGATGAAAGCAGTAGAGAAATATTAGAGTTGGTTAGGGAATATAAAGAAATTAAGAGTCAAGAGTCACGAAAGGCAGTTCGTTCACTAATAAGGTCCTTATCCTCATCACAATAAATTTAAAACATAGCACACAAGCTCACTTCTCAAATGCTGTTAACTTACTTTTCATGTTAGCTGCTTTTAAATTATACTGGATTTTATTTTATATTTTAAGATAAATCTCCATAATGAAATATAGATCATACATATCAAATAGAACGTAAAATGTTCATTATTTTACATTGCTCTATCAAAAATAATTAAAATAACAACAAATAATATTATGTAGAATATCACCTCTATAACCTTAGACCTTTATCCATAATATACCTTACTATATCTAGATGACCATACTCAGCGGCTAAGATCAGCGGCTAAGAGTAGAAGAGACATGTCATTAGTTGTAATATTACCTTTGCTAATAAACTCTATAACCTTTTTTATAGCATGGAGCAATTCATCATCGCATAAAACCATATTTATATAGATATACTCAATTTAGTATTTTATGGTAAGCAAATTTATCTACAAAGCAACATTTTTTTGAATAAAATATTTTAAGAAAAACCTTTTCTTTAGTGTGATAGAAAATTTAATTATTTACTTATTGACTTTCTCTAAAATGGGCAAAAATGTCCTACCTTTTAGAGAAAATTAATAGAAATTTAACCAAATATGGGGAAAAAACGGGAATTTTGGGGGGAATAATTAGGTACGAAATGTCGTATGTATAGGGATGAAAAGTAGGCTAATATAGGGGATTTTGGCTATGCTAGAATTAATCTAGAGAGGAGTTCGCGTATTAGGAGTGATGGGTCTGGGAAGAGTTGAACCTCCGACCTCACGCTTATCAGGCGTGCGCTCTAACCACCTGAGCTACAGACCCCTGATTTATTTAAGCTGAAGCTTGAACACGATCAGCAATTGAGATGACATCAATAAAAGTTTTCTTATTTGCTGATCTTCTAAAGCTAACCCAACCTTCTGTTTTAGCAAAAATTGTATGGTCCTTACCTATACCAACATTCTTTCCAGGGTGAAATTTCGTACCTCTTTGACGTACAATTATGTTACCAGGAATAACTTTCCCATTCTTCTTTATCCCTAGCCTGCGACCTGCGGAGTCTCTACCATTACAGGAACTACCACCTGACTTTTTAGTTGCCATATCTTACCTCTTACTTTTGAAGATTAATTTCATTAATGCGAAGAACAGTTATATGCTGTCTGTGACCAGTTTTTCTACGGTAATTTTTTCTTCTCTTCTTCTTAAAAATTATAATTTTTTCACCTCTGCACTGCTCTAATACTTCAGCTTTAACAGTAACATTAGATGAATAAGACAAACCATTATTTGAAACACAAACCACTTTACTGATTTCTACTTCTTTTCCTTCCTCGGCTTCTAATTTCTCTACTTTTATTATACTGCCCTTTTTTACTAAATATTGCTTCCCGCCGGTCTCAATTACTGCAAACATTATAGATGTAAATTATTGTTATTAACTTTTATCGTAAATGATGTCATATATATTGTCAAGACAAATAAAAAACGTGTTTAACGTACCTTTTCAGGATTTAAATGCTTTCAAGTAGACTCGAAAATAGGATTTGCATTGTGAGCTAAAAGTAATTTTACAAGCTCCTTATGATTACTATTAGTGGCATAATATAATGCTGTCTTTCCCTCGTTATTTTTAGCGTTGATATCTGCGTTGTACTTTAACAACACTTTTGCTATATCAACCCTCCATCTTATAGCAGCATAATGCAATGCTGTCATCCCATCTTTATCCTTAGCGTTAACATTAGCACCTTTTTCAACAAGATATTTTGTTATTCCTAGATTTCCATTTCTAGCAGCATAGAACAGCGGAGTCTCATCTTGTTTGTTCTTAATATCAACATTAATACCTTTTTCTACAAAATATTTTACTACTTCTAACCTTTCACTTCTAACAGCAAAGTGTAATAAAGTATTGCCAATTTTAGTCTTAATATTAAAACAAGTATCTTTTTCAAAAAAATACTCTACTACTTTTAAATTTCCACTTCTTGCAGCATAGTGCAACAGAGTTTCATTATATTTGTTCTTAGCATTCACATCAGCACCTTTACTAACCATGTACTCTACCATTTTCAAGCTTCCACGTAAAGCAGCCATATGTAGAGGAGTACCACTGAAAAATGCTCCTTTGTTTTTAGCTTTAACATCAGCACCTTTTTTAACGAGGTATTCTACTATATCTATGTTACCACTCTCAGCAGCAGAGTGTAACGGTGTACTATCACTCTTGTTTTTAGCGTTAATATCAGCACCTTTACTGATAAGATATTTTACCGCACCTAATTTTCCATTATAAGCAGCAACATGCAATGGTGTATCAGCATACTTACTCTTGATATCAATATCAGCATTCTTACTAGTAAGGCACTTAATTATCTCCAACTCTCCATTTTCGGTAGCAATATGTAGAATAGCTCTACCATCTTTGTCCTTAACATTAACATCAGCGCCACTATTGATCAGGTATTTTGCCATTTCTGGTTTTTCACCACATATAGCAAAATGTAAAGGAGTGCCATTAAGAAATGGCTCCACAGCATTAGCATTAATATCAGCACCTTTGTTCACTAGATATTCCACAACATCCAAATTCCCTCTATAAGCAGCTCTATGTAGTGAAGTACCACCATATTTATTTCTAGTGTTAACTCCAGCGCCTTTGTTAATAAGATACTTGACGACGTCTAATTTTCCACTATAAGCAGCTGTGTGTAACGGAGTCCAGACACTTCCCTCAGCGTGAATATTAGCACCTTTACCTACTAAATATTCTACTACATCCAATTCTCCATTTTCAGCAGCAATATGCAACGGTGTTTGACCATGATTATCCTCAACATTAACAGCTTCTGCCAATTTACCTTGGTAATGTTCTTCTATATGTGTTAGTATCCTTCGAATTGCCTCACAATAACCGTTTTCAGCAAGCAAGTGCAAAGGAATACTTTCCTTTATAAAAAACGGTTCCCTGTATATATAAGTTGAATTAAAATAAAAATCATCAATTAACTTATCATATTTACTTGTGTATCCCCACACAGATGCAACATGGATTGTATTACCTTGGGTAACATTACTGCCATTTATTAGTTCAAGAGTTTTCCTTAAAACCCCTTCTTCTCGGCCTTCCTTTTCTAACTTTAATCTAGGCTCTGTGAACAAAATTTTAGAGTAGCCATATAAGTGCACCAACAAAGTTCAAAAAGCCCATAAACACTATAGCAGTCTTGTCGAACCTCGAAAAAATCCGTCGAAAATTTTTGATTTTACCGAAAAAACACTCGATCAAATGCCGCTCTTTATAAACATGTTTATCATAATCTCTTTGCACTTTTCGATTCCTTTTTGGTGGAATGGTGACCTCACATCCCTTGCTTTCAAGGCTGCCAATAAATGCGTTACTGTCATAGCCCTTATCTGCTACTACAATAGAGTTATAGACATTGTCTGTTAACGCTTCAGCCTGTGTAATATCATGTCTTTGACCGGCAGTAAGCGTAAATTTTAACGGATTTCCAAGAGCATCGACAAGTGCATGAATTTTTGTTGTAAAGCCACCTTTACTGCGTCCCAATGCCTCTTGAGCTCCAGAATCCTTCTTGTATCCAGCCGAACAAGCATGCGCTCGAACGATTGTGCCATCTATCATGTGCACCTCTAAATCTGGATCTTGTGTATATTTAAATAGCTTTTCCCAAATTCCCTTTTCGCACCACTTTTTAAACCTCCTGTGTATACTCCTGTAATTACCATATATTTCTCCTAAAAGACGCCACTGGCAACCACTTCGGACCATGTACCAGACTGCTTCCACGAACCTTCTCAGTTGCGTTTCATCTTTGCTGTGTATACCTTTCACACTTTTCAAAAATGCAAAAATTTGTTCCCATTTTGTTTCTTGTATGTAATATTCCATTCGGTAGTTTCTCCTTTTTTATTGCTTAATTGGGTTAAACTACCACTTTCTCCTCCTTTTTTATATCCTTTTTCCCATCTTATTCTTTCACAACGAAATTTTGTTCACAGAGCCTAGTAAGCATCTGCACTAGTTCGTGAATATTCGCTATTCCTGCTTTTAAATTGATTATGTGATACCTGTTAAGTAGCTTAACAGCGTCCCATAGCTTTCTTTCGTTGTCTGCAACTAATTTTACAAAAATCTCTTTTATATAAATATCGTTAGAGGCAAGATAGGCCATTATTTCCAAGATGTTTAATGCCTCAGAACCACATTCCTCTTGTATTATATCTTCAATAGCAATGCTCAATGTTGTTAAAACGGCTTTGGTATAGAGAATTGTATTGTTTTTATCTTTCTCCTCCTCACTATCACATGACAATTGTTTAAGTAATTCTTCTACTTCCTTAAATAATTCCTTCTTTTTTGCTTGTTGATTACATTTCTCTAGGTAATTACTTATTGTGAAGTTTTCATGGCCTATTAATTTTAACTCCCCGTCTTTGTTGCAAATATATGAAACCGCTTGCCCCAAAGCCAATGGAAAATGTTGCAGCTTTCTTGTCAGCTTGTCTATTTCCTCATCTTGCTCATCGTCTTGTATGTCCAAGGCTTTTCTCACAAGCTCAAAAGCTTCCGTTCTTTCAAGTTCATTTAACCATATAACTTTTATCTTTTCCGCTGATTTAGTGACCTTCCATTCTTCATCATAGGAAGTAATTAAAATATAAGGTCTCTTACCATCAGGATACTGTGAATATGAAAAAGGTGACAAAAATTCACTAATGTCCTCATATCTTTTAGCATTATCAAAAATAAATATACATCTTCTCTTTACAAAAAAAGCATATACTTCCTCAACAATTTCTTTTATTTTCTTGTTCTCTTCATACTTATCTTTAATAGAAATTTCCAACCTATTTTGAGCTAGCTCCATGAAAGAATTTTCCATGGTTTTATAGTCACAAGCATTTATCCATATAACATTTTTATCGTAATCTTTTTTGTAATCATGAACATACTTTCTCGCACACTCGGTTTTGCCTACACCTCTAATCCCACCAATAACAATAATCCATGGTTCTTCTTTTGTATTTTTTTGCAGTGCACAATGCAAATCACCTAACTCACGACTTCTCCCATAAAAATTTTTCACTTCGTTTATCACATTAAACTCAACAGATTTTTCTTGGATTTCTTCTTCTATTCTTTCAAGAAGAGCTTGCCATTTCTCACGTGATAAAACCCTCCCCTTTTCTTCATCCATCAAATTCGTGATCTCTACTAAACAACGACTAAGGAAGTTCTTTTTATCGATGTTATTTAGCCCCTTACCCAACTCATCTTTTATGATCTCATAAAGTTCAGCTTTATTAGGCAAATTAACTGTAAACACTAGCTTATTTAGGAATCCTTTTATTTCTTTATCACCTATCTTTTTACCCACCTGAGCACTTATAAAATCCATATTTTCCTGCAGGTATAGGATAATACTACTATCAAGCTTATATCTCGTACTACCACATATGTTCAAAAATTCATTTTTTTTTGTATTTATTTTTCTGACTGAAATTTCCTTTCCTTTGTTTTTTCCACTTAACATTGCTCTAAGTTTTCTCTTTCGACCTTGCATTGGAGAATTTTCAAAATCAATATTTGTAGCAATAATAAAATACCTTGGATCTTTACTTAGAAATTTTTTACCACTCTCGATTTTTAAATGAGCAATAAAATATTTTATTAAGCCAAACTCACTCTTCTTTTTCCGTGTTAATAAGTCACCTATGCTGACCTTTTCACTCCTATTTCGCTTGTGTTTAATTTGTATGAATCTATGTATTATTTTTCCACTTTGTTCGTACCGAAAAACAATATCATCAAAACCTGTAACCGAGTTTATTTCTATACCTGAGTGGAAAGGACATCCACTATCCACTGCACGTTTAAGAAATAGAAGGAAACACAATTTTTGATAGGTAATACCATGGGAAAAGCGTCTTGATCCACAAGTAGAATTACATATCTCTTGATCTAACATGATTTTAAAGTAGACAACAATAAATGGTAAAAATCAACAAACTAGTTACTTAATCTTTCATTTAGGATTGAATTCACTATATCAGGATTGGCTTTTCCCTTTGTGAGTTTCATGACTTCACCAACAAAAAATCCATAAAGCCTTGTTTTACCGCTTTTATACTCCTGAACTTTATCTTGGTGAGTTTCAATGATTTTGTTAATAATTTCAGATATTTGATCCTTATCAGTAATCTGCTTCAGGTCTTGTTCTTCTATAATTGAAGCTGCGGATTTGCCAGTTTCAAACATAATATCAAATATCTGTTTGCCAAGTTTAGCAGAGATTGTTTCATCAACAATAAAATTCAAAAATTCAGATAATGCATTTGCTTTGATTGGAGAGTCAGTAATATTAATTCCAGCTTTGTTCAAACGACCAAAAAGTTCAACAGTGAGCCATGTTACCACGATTTTTGAATCGTGTGTCTTTATTAACTCTTCAAAATAATCAGCAATTGCTTTATCAGAGGTAATGACATCTGCATCGTATTCATTGACGCTGAGCTTTTCAATATATCGTTGCTTTTTCTGCTCTGGCAATTCAGGTAAAGATGATTTAATCAAATCAATCTTTTCTTGACTGACCTCAACAGGCAACAGATCAGGTTCAGGAAAGTATCTATAGTCACTTGCATCTTCTTTATTTCGCATCACCTTTGTTTTTCCTAAAGCAACGTCGAACAATAAGGTATCTTGACTTATTTCTCCTCCATTTTCTAAAATTTCAATTTGTCTTTGTATTTCATAATCTATGGCTTGTACAACATAACGTATTGAATTTAAATTTTTTATCTCACAACGAGTTCCAAATGCGTCACTGCCTTTTGGACGAATAGATACATTTGCATCACAGCGAAGTGACCCTTTTTCCATATCACCGTCACACGAGCCAATATAGCGTAAAATCTGCCTCAATTTTTTCATAAATTCTGCAGCTTCCTCAGATGATCTAAGGTCTGGCTCGGAAACAATTTCCATTAATGCAACACCTGCACGATTCAGATCCACATACGTTTTACTCTCATCGTGAATACTCTTTCCCGCATCTTGTTCTAAGTGAATTCTAGCAATTCTTATCTCTTTTTTATCATCTCCAATAAACATTCTACCATTTTTAACTATTGGCTCAAAAAACTGTGTTATCTGATAACCTTGTGGTAAATCAGGATAAAAATAATTTTTCCGATCAAAATAAGAATTCTTGTTAATTTCTCCAGATATTGCAAGACCAGTGCGTATTGCTTGTTCTACGCAGTAGTAATTTAGTATTGGTAGCGTCCCTGGCATTGCTACATCTACTAAAGAAACTTGAGTGTTATGTTCAGCACCAAATTCAGTTGACGAGCTAGAAAATAGCTTTGTCTTAGAAGAAACTTGAGCATGCACCTCAAGTCCAATTACTGCTTCCCAATCCACTTTTACCATGCATTTGATTTAAATATAATCTTATATTCTGCAAAAATTAACACAAAAGTCAAAACAAAACCCTGAGTTAACATTATTAACGATAACAAAATTCGAAAAAATAAGGCCAGAATTGACAAAAGTCGAGAAACAGAAGAAATGCCATGAAAGAAAGTTGCATGTACCAATGCTTGAAAACAAGATTTTATGTACATAGCTAAATGGTAGGAAGTTTCGAAAGGAATTTATTGATTTTTTAATAAATTATAAATAGAATACCAAGACATTTTTTACTATAGATTAATTGTTTGGTTATAGTATCATCTTAGTTAAGCCTATGCTTGGGGAATATTTATGAAGAATATTTTATATTTTGTATCGCTGTTTGCATTATTTGGATCATTTAATCTATTTGCAGCAAACCAATTTGAAGATGAGTGGAATGAGAGAGTTGATACAGATGAATTAGTTGATTCTGCACATGAAAACGATAATGTTGATGTAAAGGAAAATTTAAAGCAAGATTTACCAAATAGCGTAAATCAAGAAGATGAATTGAAATCTTGGAGAAATAACTATCCCGATCTCGATGAATTAAATACCAAACACCAAACACAAGAACCAGATGAAAAGAAAGTAGATAGTATTTTAAGTAAAGAAGAACTGAATAATAAAAGCCAGGTTCCTACAATTGGAAGTTCTATAAATGAAGATAGGAAAGTTGATGAAGATTTTGGCAATAAATTGCAAGAAGATGAAGCTCTTCAAGATTTACCAAATGTGATCAAGAAGGAAAATTTGGATTTGCCTTTTATTGCTGACGCGAATGCAAATACATCTGAGTCACTTCCGCAGAAAGGCTTACAGACTGGTCAAAAGAGCGCTACAAAAGATAATGAGCCTTCAGAAGATGACGTAACACAACTATTAAAGAAAAAAAAGGAAGAAGACGCTAAAGAAAAAAAAGTAAGCATTGATTTCAAGGATCGTAATAGGAAAAATCGAGCAAAACCTATAGCTGAAAGAGATGAAGATGGCGAACAAAATGAAAAGAAAAATTTACAAAAATGGACAAAATTAAACAAAGATCCAACAAAAGAATGGAATCATAAAAATGCGCAGAGCAAGTCAATATATAAGCGACAGTATGACAGCCTTAACGAGCATCTTCCACCAACGATATTCATTGATGATTACAGTAAGCAGCTTTTCTACTGTATAAAAAAGAATGACTTGTCTTGCCTCAGAGGAATAATCAGTAAATTAGAACGAATTGGATTAACTACTCAAGAAATACTAAGATTTAAAAATAAATTTGGTGACACCCCTCTAATTTATGCAGTCAAAAAAAGTGAAATAGATATAGTACGTTTTCTTTTGTTACAAGGTGCAGACCCTAGAGTGGTTAATAACAAATTTCAATCCCCTATTGATATAGCAATCGAAAGAAAGCAGATCGATATAATAAATGCGATTGCTGAAATGACTTCACGTCTTTTAGAACATAGAAAGATAAATAACAAAGAAAGCTCAGAAATGTATGATTGGGCTAGAGAAACAAAAGAAAGCAATAAGTCTCAGTGTGATGAAAATCAAACAAAATGATTAGATTTTTAATATTAATTTTAGCTTGTCACTTATGTTACGGCAATGAAGTAGGTAATAGACTTCTTTCGAAACTCGCTTTTGAGAGGCAAGTGTTAGGAGCACACGGAGCGGAAAACCGGAGTGTATTAGAGATACATGAGGATTTGAGCACCGGAGCGACAACGCAATTGCCCACAGAAGTAGCGTTTCAAAAGAAGTCTAATGAAAAAAACTTGATTGGTGACTTTTTGAACACCTTGCATGACATAAAATATGTATCTTACAATAAAAAAGATTTTGCTAAATTTTTGGTAAAGTGCCACGAAGCAAGAGTCCCAGAAGATTTTAAGAAAGGTTTTGGCTCTAACTTAAATGGAGCTAATTTTAGTCAATTGTACCTAAATGGATCTATTTTTAATGGAGTGAGCTTAATCGGTGCTGATTTTTCTAACACCGATCTATCTAACGTGTCTTTCATTGATGCTGACTTACGTGGTGCTAATTTCTCCAATGCTAATTTACACGGTATTAAAATAAAAAATACAAATTTAAGTTTTGCAAAATTTGTATCTGCAAATTTAACAGATATGATATTCAATAATTCTGATATAAGTTATGCTGAATTTGTCAATTCTGATTTGAAAAAAGTGAGCATGTATAATATCACTGGCTTGCATACTAATTTTTCGAATGTGAAAATAAGCTTTTCCAACTTATCAAATTCAGATATTAGCTATGTAAATTTTAATGATAGTGAAATAAATGATATTGTTGTGCAGAAAAGCAATCTTGATAATGCAAATTTCTTTGGGGTGGATTCATATAAGTTAAAAGTACAATTTTCTTCGTTAAAAAATGCTAACATATATGGTGCAGAGATAAAAGAATCAGATTTCACAGGTAGCGATATTTCCAGTGCCTGCTTTAATTCTTCTACTATAGTTGCTAGTAATTTTAATAGAGCTAATTTAAGCAATGCACAATTTTCCTATGTGAATGGCGATTATTCAAGCTTTGTTAAAGCTACGCTAAATGGCTCCAAGATAAAGCATACAAATGCTTACGCGGTAAACCTTCAGGACGCTGATTTATCTAATATTGATTTTAGCTTTAGTGAATTAAATGAAGTTGATGTTTCTGATGCTGATATTTGTCGCGGAAAATTTTATAATACTAAA